>CAYIDT010000001.1:0-30555 GCA_964362265.1 uncultured Gammaproteobacteria bacterium
GGGAATTTTATTCTGTCGGGGCTATTTTATAGTAGGTAAAAAGCTGTTTGGCTATTTCAAAAAAAGTTGGAGCCGCGGTTTCCGAACCAAAAATAGAGGATGTTGGTTGGTTATACAAAACTAGCATAACAAATTTTGGGTTATCAGCCGGTGCAAACCCCACAAAGCTTGCAATAGTTTTATTGGAATCATAATGTCCGGCAATTGGAATTTGAGCGGTTCCGGTTTTTCCGGCAATCTTAAACCCTTTTGGCTTAGCCCACTTTGCCTCACCGCTGTCAACAGCCTTAACCAGCATTTCTGTTATATCTTTAGCCGCCTCTTTTGATACGACTTCCCGAATAAACTTTGGTTTTACCTCAAATTTTTTGCCGTCTGATATTATTTCTTTTACTAAGTGTGGCTCCATTAGATTTCCTTCATTTGCTAAACTAGAAACTGCTACAACCATTTGAATAGGGGTTAGGGCTATACCCTGGCCAAAAGATGCCGTAGCCAAATCTATTTCTCTCCATTGACTCTTAGGCCTTAAATCAGGCGCAGATTCATCTTGTAAATCTACATTGGTTAATTTACCGATCCCAAAATTCTCAAGGTAACTATAAAGTTTATCCAAACCTAGTTTTTTACCAACAAAAACCATACCCGTATTATCTGAATGGATTACCACATCAGTCATAGAGCTCTCTGAATAATACTTATTGTTCCAGGTTCTAATAGTAAACCCCCCAAGGGAAATTGGTCCAGAACATACCTCGCATTTTGTATCAGGCTTTACAGCATTCTCATTTAAAGCCGCAGCCATAACCAAAACTTTAAAAGTTGATCCTGGTTCATATGAATTTGCAACTATAGGATTTTTATAAAAATCTTTTGGAAACTCACTAAAATTCTCCGGATCATAATTTGGGAAAGACGCCATTGCTAAAACTGACCCGGTCTTTGGTTCCATTACAATAGCTTCTGCTCCAGCAGCCCCATATTTTTCAATACCACGCCTTAGTGCTTGTTCAACTATAAATTGAATTGATTCGTCAATATTTAAAACAATATCTTTACCATTTCTAGGCGTTGTTCCCAAAAGTCTACCAATAACAATTGGAAGTCCTAGTGCATCGATTTCCTGTCTTATCCTTCCGACAATTCCCTTTAGCTCACCATTATAAAATCCCTCAATCCCAAAATAACCAATATCCTCACCCTTTGCATCCTGCCCAACAAAACCGAGTAGATGAGCAGAAGAGGAACCCTCGGGATAAAAACGATTGCTTAAGCTGTCAAAACCCAATCCTTTAATATTTAACCTATCAATTTTTCGTCTTTTTTCAATATCGATTCCTCGCTGAAGTGGAACCCAATATAAATCGGCCTTCAGACTTTCCAGTAATTTTTTTTTAATTTCCAGCTCTTCTACAGAGTTAGTAGAAAGTATCCTTGCTAATATGGTTGCAATATTACTGTGATCTTGCGTCTTTATAACTTTGGGAAGAGCATATAATAAGAAAGCCGGTTTCGAACTTGCTAGAATCGAACCATCTCTAAATAAAATTTTTCCTCTTTCTCCTTGAAGAGTTAAGCTCTGAAAATGTTGGTTTTCAGCTTTAGCTTGCAGTTTTTCTGATGCAATAACTTGCCAATAAAAAAGGCGAAAAGAAATAATTACAAGAAATAAAATTAAAATATTTCTTAAAAAAGAGATGCGCATTATTTAATATATTGTATATTTTTAGGTACATCTAATCCAAGTGATGCTGCTTCTGTAGCTATATGATTAATAGAGCTAAATTTGGAGATTTCATTTTCAAGCAATTGATTTTCTGATTTTAATATTTTTTGCAAATTATCAATTTCTTTTAACTTTTCCCCCGAGGTTGTAGTAATGTGAGCTACCCAAATTTGAATAAGTAGTAGAGAAACTGCAACAACAATACATATTACGGCGGTTCTCCTTGAATATAGAGAGCTCAACATACAAATACCCTCATTTTTGCTGACCTTGATCTGGGATTATTTTTAATTTCATCATTTGATGGTGTTATTGGTTTTTTAGTGTAAACTACCCCAAAATTCAGAGCTTCCCACTCTTTAAACCTGACTTTAACAATTCTATCTTCAAGGGAGTGAAAACTGATTACAATTATTTTACCATTTTCTTCCAAAACCTCCAGGGCTTCCGGTAAGGCGCCGTGCAAGGCATTCTGCTCATCATTCACAGCAATTCGAAGGGCCTGGAAGATTTTTGTTGCCGGATGAATTTTTCCTCTCCTTCTCGCGCTCCTTTCTATGATACCGGCAAGTTGTGTTGTTGTTTGAATCGGATTTACCTCACGGGAGCTGACCAAAGCATCCACAATCCTGAAAGCATTTTTTTCTTCACCCAATTTAGTAAATAGTTCATAAAGTTCTCCTTTATTAAGACCATTAATCAAGTCCAAAGCCTTAACCTCCAAGGTAGGATCCATTCGCATATCTAATGGTCCATCTTTTAAAAACGAAAAACCTCTTTTTGGATCCTCTAGCTGCAAACTGGAAACCCCTAAATCAAATAAAACTCCTGCAAATTTTTTATCTCCAACCAGATCTTTAAGATTTCTAAAGTTACCACTTAATAACTTAAATCTATCTAACTGCGCTATTTTTCCTAATCTTACTCCAGCCCTTTTTATAGCTTCTGGGTCTACGTCAATACCAACTATATTCCCACCTTTTTCCAAAATGCCCAAGCTATGACCCCCATCACCTAAAGTGGCATCCAAATACCAAGCATTTACCCGAATATCTAAACGATCCAAAACTTCCCTCAGAAGAACGGGTTTATGGAAATCTTCCATATAATTTCTCAACCTCCCTCAAATGCTTTTGCCAATTTTCCTTATCCCAAATCTCAAAACGATCTCCCGCGCCAATAATGACCACTTCCCGTTTTAGTTTAGCATATGTCAGCAGGGCGGACGGTATTACAAACCGACCTTGATTATCCAACTCCGCTGGCATCGCACTGGCAAAAACGAATCTTCTTAAAAATCTAGCCCGTTCTTCTGTCGCTGATACCTCTAAAGTCTTTTTTGCCTCTTTTTCAAAGTCCTTTTTATCAAAACCCCAAATGCAATTTTCAAACCCTCTGCTTAAAATCACAGAATTTCCGAAAATCTCTTTTCTTAAATTATTGGGTAGGATTACCCGACCAATTCCAGTAAATTTCGTTTGATAAGTGCCCAAAAACATATGTTTCCTGGGCAGTATATTAGGATGTACCGTATGGTACGTCCCCAAAATTCACCATCTATAACCATTTTGAACCATTATTTTCTATCCTGTCAAGTACCAAAATGGGAACATAAACTATTTGTAAATAAATCAAGGAGAAGAGACTAATACTGCAAAGATTCCACCACTGTTTGCTTTCCCAGATAAATTTGATCCTTCTATTTTTGTTTCCAACTCTTCCCAGCTATTTTTATTTTCCACATATCTTGCAATTTTTGCTCCATTGCTTGGATTTTCAGCAAGTTCCAAGGTTATATCCCCTGTGGGCAGATCACGAAGAAGCGGGGTATTTAAAGTATAAACCTTCCCTGAAACTACCTTTCCTTCCGGTAGCTTTGGTACTCCTGTTAAATCATTTATAATAGAAAATCCAATTTGGGCTAAATCCTCTCTTTTGGCACTCATTCGATAAGAAAAATGATTATCACCAGAGCTTAATTCACCTAGAACCACATCCGGTCTTTGCAGATGCCACTGGGTTACCATTTTATATAGCTTATCCCCTTTTCTAATTTTTAAAGTTAACGTTCCATTTTCAACCCCTTTATCATATTTACAAACATTTTTAGAGCAAGTTCCAAATAAAATTTCCTGTTCGTATTCACCTTTTTTCTGCTTTGTATCAATGATTCCAACAACACCTCTATCGATTGATCCAGTGGATACAGAACCTCCCTCATCGCTAATTTTTTTGGATAGAGTAGGTTTAACCCCACCTTCAGTAACCTCATCAACTCTACTTGTATAGGCAAGTTCGTAGGTTATCTCATCAAAGATAGATGTCCTTTTTAAATTTAATAAAAGTGCATTTCCGTCTCTTCTGGGGGAAAGTATTGCGTAAGGGCCATTTGTATCAAAAGTTAAATCAATTTCTTCCAAAGTCTCGTTTTTCGATGCAAAAAATTTATAGTATCCTAAAAAAATACCCACAATTATAATAACTATAAATAAAATAAGTCCAATTGTTAGTTTATTTTGTAAAAGAGTATTAGAATTTAAAAAATTTTTTATCATTTAAACAGGCAATAAAAGTTTTATTTCGCTTGCCCTTTCTTTAATATCAATCGGATAAACTCCTGTAAAACAGGAGGTGTCAAAATTTTCTTCGGGAATTTCTGTTGCCGAAATTAGTGATTTGTATGAAAGAAATCTTAAGGTATCTGCACCGACAAATTGTCTGATTTCGTCCACACTTAATCTTGAAGCAATTAATTCTTTTTGTCTTGGTGTATCAATACCGTAAAAATTAGGATATCTATCAGGAGGTGAACCAATTCTTATATGTACCTCACTGGCGCCCGCTTTTCTTAAACTGGCTGTAAGTCTCTCCTGAGTTGTACCTCTCACGATTGAATCGTCAACTACGACAACTCTTTTTCCGTTCAAAACTTCCGGTATAGTATTATATTTTAAATCTGCATCCTGATTTCTCATTCCCTCAGGCTGAATAAAAGTCCTATGAATATATCTATTTTTTATTAAACCTTCTGTAAACTCAATTCCTGAAGCTTTGGCATACCCCAAAGCCATTGGTATCCCTGAATCGGGTACCCCAATAACTATATCGGCATCAGCCGGCACTTCCATTGCCAATAACATACCAAGCTTTTGTCTAACTTCAAAAACTCTTCTGTTCATTATTTTACTATCAGGTCTTGCAAAATAAACAAATTCAAAAATATCAAGCTTTGGGTTGGGTAACTGTAACTGTTGAGACACTAAACCATTCTCAGTTACAACCACCATCTCACCCGGGGTAACATCTCTTAAAAAAGACGCGCCAATTGTATCAAAAGCACATGTTTCAGAGGCAAATACAAAACCTCCGTTTAACTTACCAATTGAAAGGGGGCGAATTCCACATTGATCACGCAAGGCGACTAATTTATCTTTAGTCATCATTAGTAGCGAATAGGCTCCGGTAAATAAGGGTTGAGCCTCAATCACCGCTTCTTCTATAGCCGCACCTTTTTTTAGATAATACCTTACTGCCTCAGTCATCATACCGGAATCATTAAGATGAGAAAAGGGTGCATTTATTTTTGATAAAAACTCTTCCAACCGAGTAGTCGAGGGTAAATTACCATTATGAGCTAAGGCTACTAAATTATCTTCATGTAAAACTGGTTGACAGTATTCTGGTCTGGATTCTCTTGAGGTGGAATAGCGTACATGTCCTATGGAAATAAACCCACCACGTTGATCTAAATAATCTATATCCTTTTCATTAAACGCCTGCGTAACCAAACCCATCCCCTTATGCTGAAAGAATTCTTCTCCATTGGATGTTACAATACCAGCGCTTTCCTGGCCACGATGTTGAAGTGCAAATAGACCAAAAAAAGTGTTCCGTGCAACCTCCTCTCCAGGACAATAAACACCAAAAACTCCACATTTTTCTTTTATATTTTCGGTAGCCATTTAAATATTAATTTTGGAACTAATATAGGAAGATAGGTCTACTATTTTTATTCTTTCCTGTTTACCTGTATCCCTAAAACGCACAGTGACGGTTGAATCTTCCAAACTTTGAAAGTCTACCGTCACGCAAAAGGGGGTACCTATCTCATCTTGGGCTGCATACCGACCTCCAATATTACCCCTCTCATCCCAAGCTATCATGAAATCCTTTTGTAAGTCAAGATAGATTTTTTTGGCTAATTTCACCAAATCCGGCTTATTACCGAGAAGTGGGAAAATAGCTACTTTTATTGGAGCAATTTTAGGATGAAGACTTAAAATTACCTTTCCGTCTTTTTCAGAATATGCATCAACCATGAAAAATAAGGCGGCACGATCCACACCACCTGAGGTTTCAATAACCCATGGCAAGAACTCCTGCCCCGTTTCCGGATCACGGTATTTCATGCTTTGTCCGCTATACTCCCCATGGCGCGACAAGTCCCAGTCACCGCGATGGTGAATACCTTCAAATTCACTCCAACCGAAGGGTGAGTGATATTCAATATCTGTAGCAGCCCTTGCATAATGGGCCCTTTCATCATTTCTGTGATCTCTAAATCTCAGGTTTTTCCGAGATATACCAAGGCTAATGTACCAGTCCATCCTAGCAGCCTTCCAGTATTCAAACCATTTTTTACCCTCAGCCTCCATTGGTTTAATAAAATACTGAACCTCCATTTGTTCAAATTCCCTAGATCTAAAAATAAAATTTCCAGGGGTAATCTCATTTCTAAAAGCTTTACCTATTTGGGCTATACCAAAAGGGATTTTGACTCTGGTTGAATCCAAAACATTTTTAAAATTAACATGAACTCCCTGTGTAATTTCTCCACGTAAATATATTTCGTTTTGCTTACCCTCCAAAACTCCAAGATAAGCTTTAACTAAAAGATTAAACTTTTCAGGAGTTGTCCAATCGAACTTACCATTGTGGGTCCTCTCATGAGCTTTAATTTCCTCCTCTTTGTCAGCTCGCAACCTTTCGTGACAAATCTTACATTCAACTAAAGGATCAGTAAAAGCTTGCAAATGGCCTGATGCTTCCCATACTTTTGGGTTCATCATTATAGCGCCGTCTATACCCACTATATCCTCACGAAGTTGCACCATATCTTTCCACCACTCCTGCTTTATATTCCTTTTTAGTTCAACTCCCAAAGGGCCGTAGTCCCAGGTTCCAGCCAATCCTCCATAGATTTCGCTCCCAGGGTAGATAAATCCCCGGCGTTTACAAAGTGCCACCATTTTTTGCATTAGATCATCTCTCATATCTTTTTTAGAAACCTTCTTGATTTTAAAGGCTTTTCTATAACCTTTTCTACATAATAACGCAATACACGCTCTGTTTCCAGAGCCTCTTTTTCGTTTATTTTAATTTTCTCAATTTCATCCCAAGAATAACTTTGAAGTTTTCTTAATAAATCTTCTGTATCCAGAAAACTGATAAATCCCAAATTAGATAAAAGTTTTGCCTCAAATGCACGGATTAGAATTTGGCGAGGATTTTTTGATAATCTTTTTAACACTTCTACCAAATATTCATATACAATCGTGTTTTCCTGCTCCTCGGCTGTTAATCTTTCTACAAGTTCTAAAATATGAAAAGCATAAGTGGAAAGTGTAAGCTCTGCTTTTAATTTTGGATAAGTATCTAGAGCCTCTGCCTCATTTAAATAATAAAACTGTTTTCCCTGATAAAGATAAAGAATAACCCTATTGAGAAGCTCAACATTGCCTGCGCGACGGGAAGTAATTCTGCGCACTCCTTTGGCCAATACTGAAATTTTACCCCGCTGGAGACTAAATACAGTTAGAATTCTATCCGCTTCTCCAAAATCCCTTCTTTTTAAAATAATCCCCTCAACTTTAAACGATGGCATGAGGAAGTTATTATATATCAAACTTAAATTCTCTATCTCTATCCAGCTTAAAATCTTTTCTTTGGGAGCCGTTAAGTTTAACTTTATATTGAAAATCTTTTGCTCCGGGTTGTTTCTGAATCTTTAATTTATACTCATCTTTTGGACTATATAGAATTTCATATTCTATTTCCAGCTTTCTAGAATTTTGCGGCCTAACCGTTATAAAAGCCTCAAAAACGCTCTTTCCCAGCTCATCCCCAATTTGTCTTACCCCATCCTCTGATCCTCTACCTGAGATCAACTTACTTCCAATTGGCACATAAAATCTAACATAATCTCTGTTTATCCCGTTTAACCAAACTCCAAACCCTTGAGGATTTTTATATTCTATATTGATCTTTTTAGTAACTTTTCCTTTATCAAATTTGATTTCCTGGGTGACTGTTTGTTCTACATAAAGATTTGATTTTCCTCCAGCAAAGTTAGAATCATTAATATGCAAAAAGTCTCCATCAAAGTCTTGAATTTCCCCTATCCAGTTTAGTTTTGCAAGTGCGCTTTGAGTTTTTTGATCATGCATATAAAACATAATATGTTTATGATTTGCAAGCCTTACAATCGTTTCTATTGCTTGCGGAATTTTTTCTGTTTCCGTACCAACAAGTTTTGCCAAAATCTGAGACATTAAAACTCCAAGTATTGCTTTTCTATCCTGAGTACCTTTAGCTGCAATTTCAGCATAATTTTCCAGTTCATATATAACGTTTGGACAATTGCAACGATGATCTACTTTGGAAGAATAAGGAGTACCAAAAACATCAATTTCCCCAGTGACATCAATTAGTTCCTCAACAACTTGGGAATCTATATAAATAATCCCATCAAAGGGGAGTCCCTGTCCTAAATACTCATACATCCTTTCAAATTCCTTTGCAGATGAAGGTAGATCAGGTGAAAGATTGGAATCCCTCATACTCCAGGCTTGCCTTGGTTGCCCTGAAACCTCAGGTAAATATCTAACGATAGGAGAAGGGGGCTTGAGAGGACAAACTTTGGATTCACAGGTACCTAGCAACCGCTCATCAAGCCTGTATATATCATCAGATACAGTTGTTGTTATTTGACCTTTATCAACCTTTAAAAAGGCGTAGGCTGTAATAAAACCCCCTGTTGGGCGGATTTCCTTGTCATTTTGAAAAAGCAAAAGGTAGGTTTTAGGCTGAGCCTGCCCTAAAGTAGAGGGTGCAAGCGCCAGCACATCAATGTTGTCTGTAGCTGCCAAATAAACCCCTGTTATAAAATTCCTGAGGACTGAGATAGTTGACCTTGCAGGAAAACCTAGTAAATTTTCTGGCCATTTTTCGCCGTTAACATCTTTTACATCTTCTTTGGCCTTTTTAAGGTTGTCTTCTACTTTATCAAGCAGGGGAATTGTTTGATCCAAAACATTAATTAATTGTGAAACTCTATCCTGAGAAGGTATGGGTTTTCCCAGAAATCCAAGCTTTTCTTCTTTTGGCTTTAAATCCGCCAAAATCACCTCAACTGCTTTTAGCTCCTCCAATCCTCCTGAAGTAATACCTTTAACATCACTGTAATAACCACCAATAATTGGAATAAACCTGAGCCAAAAAAGAAAATTAATAGAGGAATCTATTTTTAGGGCAGCATTTTTGATTGAGGAGGTCTCAACCTGAATTTGACCAAAATTCTGATTCTGATAAGCAGAAGCTAGGGCTTTGCCATGGAGTTGGGCCTCTTTCACTCCTGAATAGGCCATATTTATGGGTACTCCCAAAACTAAACCTAAAAATATCAAAAACACTAAAAGCCGTACGAGAATTTTCCTTCCATTCCTTTTTGGTCTGGAGTATTTTCTATTCAAATTAATAATCATTAAACCGCTCCTTTACCAGATAAAACAGCTGGTATAGTTTTTAAAAGAAGCCATAAATCGTAAGATATTGACTTCTTTTCCACATACTTGGCATCCATCTGAACTCTTTTATCAAAATTAATCTCTGATCTTCCTGAAACTTGCCATACTCCTGTAATCCCGGGTTTACCGGATAAAATAATTTTAACAAATTTCCTGGAACTTGGGTACTTTACCTGTTGTTCCTCCAATTCAAATGGGTAATATGCCCTTGGCCCGACTAGACTCATTTCTCCTCTTAAAACATTAATGAGTTGCGGAAGTTCATCAAGGGAACTCTTTCTAATCCACCTCCCCACATGAGTAATCCTGGGGTCTTCATCAATCGGAAGTTTATAGCTATTTTTTTTATATTTTTCCAAAAGCTGCGGATTATTATTTAACAACTCTTGTGCCCCAAGTATCATGGATCTAAACTTATACATTCTAAAAAGTTTACCATCTTTACTAACTCTCATCGGAATATCTGCAAAAATCGGACCCTTTGAATCAAGTTTTATGAAGAGCGAAATAAATAAAAAAAACGGTGAGAGTAAGCTAAGACCTATTATAGATCCAAAAATATCAATAATCCTTTTGGCAAAATCATACATCATTTTTAGCTTTGTTACATATAGTTTACCCTAAGTTAGCAAGTACCTGCTTAAAATTTTTTAAAAAGCTAGCTTTACTAAAGCTGGCAGCGTTTTTACAACAATCAATCGCTTTAATTTGATTCTTCAGACTATTAAAACGTATTATGGCCAAACTTAAACTCTCTATTGTTTGCTCGTCAAAAAAAATACCAGTTTTACCTTCAATGACTGTTTCCATTGCACCGCCTTTTCTATATGCAATAACCGGTTTACCTAAAGCTTGAGCCTCCAGTGCAGTTATTCCAAAGTCTTCTTCCCCAGGAATAATTAATGCTTTACAATCTGCAAGTACTTTAATAACTTCAGCATCTTCCAACCCCCCTGATATGATTTTTAGTGGAAGATTCAATCTCTTGCAGGTTTTTATAGCCAAATCAAACCGTTTATACTTGGTAGGCCTACCCACTATAACAAAATAATCTCCACTTGAACTTTTTACTTCCATAAACCTCCCAAGATCAATAAAGGGATAAACTACTTTAGAATCCATTCTATATATTTTTTTTATTCTTCTTTTTGCGTTCCCAGATCCGGCTAAAAAGTAATCAACTCGCCGAGCACTCACAACATCATAAATCCGCAGTTTACTCATTAGCAGCTCCAACCATCCATAGGAAGTCTCTCCTGAAAAATGCCATAAAAATCTGGGTGGGGTATGACAATAACAAACATGAGTTGTCCCGGGTTTTGTGATAATTGATTTTGCAAATCTGGTTGTATTAGAAATAACTAAATTAAATCCGGAAAAATCAAACTGTTCAAAAGCTATTGGATAAAATGGAAGTAGCCCCTTATATAAAGTTTTCCATCCAGGAATTATCTGTAAAAAAGAAGTTTGGATTTTTTTATTTCCAAATCGTTTTGCTAACTCTTTGTTATTTTGATCAAAAACTGATGTATAAATCGGAGCATCAGGATATATTTCACAAATTGCCTCAAGTACCCTCTCTGCCCCTCCCCATTGCACTAAATCATCATGAACTATGGCTACACGCATTTTTGATATACCTCCAATGTTTGTTTGGCCATTTTTTGAAAGTTAAAAAGTTTAACTCTTTTTCTACCTTTTTCTATCAATTCATTCCTCAAGCTAAAGTTACTTAGCATATGCGAAATATTGTTAGCCATATCATTAATGTCCCGGGAATTAAAGTACAAAGCAGCATTACCACCCACTTCTCTTAATGAACCAATATCCGAACAAACAACCGGACAACCTAGGGCCATTGCCTCTAAAACCGGAAGCCCAAATCCTTCTTCAAATGATGCCGTTACGAAACATTTAGCATTTTTATATAAAGCAACCAGTTCTTTGTCTGCTATATATCCGGTATAGATAATATCAGGATTTTTAAATTCTTTTTTTATTCTTTGCCAAAAATAATTATCTTTTCCAGATAAAACAAGTTTCAAATTACTTTCTTTTAATTTCAAAAACGCTTTTATTAACCCTTCCACATTTTTATGCGGATGAGCATTACCTACATACAATATATATGGGGATCTAACCCCACTTAGTAACTCATCATTTTTTTTCGATCGAAAAAAAATGTCATCAACTGCTTCTGGGGTTACTAATATTTTGGACCTACTTATTCTCCATTCGTTAATTAATTGTTTTTTTACAAATTCCGACGGGGTAAAAATTTTTTCTGAATTCCTAAGAGCGAATTCAAAAACTTTTGTGTATCCTAACTTCTTTATTCTAAAAGTTAAAGGGTCGTGGAAACTTGTATTTCTAGTTGAATGATGCTGGTGAATTAAATCATGAATTGTTACAACAAATTTTCCACCATAGAAAATGGGCACATTAAAATGAGGAAAATGAACTAGGTCCGGCTTAATTTTGTTTAAAATTTGGGGCAAAAATATTTGTTCTTTAACTGTATACCATTTAAAATCAGCCAAAACTTTATAGAAATTCTGATTAAAATTCAGACTATAATAATCGTCTTTCAATAACAAAATATAATATTCATTTTTTTTATCCAGTTTTTGTAACTCATTAATTAAATTCCGTAAATACCTACCAATTCCCGAAGCATTTATCATCCTGGCATCTATTGCAATTCTCATCTCAAACCACCATTTCCCTTTTTGCCAAAAACCATTTTATATTAATTGCCAAATATACTATCCAATTTATGAAAAAAGGATAACTACCTTCCAGATGTTTTTTATAAAAGATTTTCATGGTTAAATAAAAAGCATCTAATGACCGCTTCCGCGTTTCGATATCAGCAGTAGTTATCTTTTGGGAGTGTTTTTTTAAGCCCGATGATACCCCTTTATAATGGATAATATGTACCTCTGGAACATACATTATTTTAAATCCTGCTTGTTTTATACGCATACTTAAATCTAGATCCTCAGCATACATAAAATAATCTTCATCAAATAAACCAACTTTTTCTAAAACTGATTTTCTTGTTAGGAAAAAGGATCCGGAAATCCCATCTACTTCGTGAGGTTTATCCATTGGTTTTCCTGATAGATGATACAAACTATCATGACCTAAAAAATAAAGTAAAGAAGCCAAGGGTGTTGGTAATCCTCGATGGGCTGCCCAGTCCAAACTTCCATCTGAAAGAACTACCTTACAACTAGCTGCTCCAACATTGGGATTTTTATCCATGAAATTAATCATATAAGATAAAACGTCTCTTGTTATTTCTGTATCAGGATTAAGAATTAACACATATTCTGAATAAATTTTTTTCAGAACTAAATTATGCGCTTTTGCAAAACCTAAATTAATCTTGCTTTCAATAAAGTTCACCCATTGAAATTTCTCTTTTGCCAAAACCAGGCTATTATCTGTTGAAGCATTATCAACTACATAAACTTCAAAACTCCCCTCATCTTTAATATCCTCCAAAGATTTTAGTAAGTGGCTCAAATACCTATCGGTATTAAAATTGACTATACTAATTGTGAGTTTCATAAAGTTCTTCATAAATTCCGCTTAATTTTTCAGCTATAGCTTTATAGGAATATTTTTCCTTAATGAGTTTTCTTGCATTTTCGGCAATTTTTTTGTAAAGATTTTTATCTTGAAGCAATTTAACTGCCATCTTCGCAAGTTGTTCCTCTGAGTTTCCTACCAAGACAGATTGGTTGTTTTCTGCATCAATTCCTTCAATTCCTATCGGTGTTGTTACAACAGGCAAATTGGATGCCATAGCACCAAGAATTTTAAGTCTGGTGCCTCCGGGTCCATATAAAGGAGCAAGTAAAATGCCTGAGGTCTGATACGCCTCTTTCACACCATCTATATCATCAATTTTTAGGTTTTTCAAACTTATTCCTTCACTTTGCAGATTTTCGACTTTTTCTGTATTTTGACCTGCTATCAAAATTTTCGCATCGGATAAAACTTTAACAATATTTGGAAAAACAACCCTTGCTAAAATTCTAGCAGCTTCTATATTTTGAAGCCATGCATAATTTCCCATAAAAAGAATTGTTTTATTAAAATGGAGAGGGACATTTTCCATTAAATCCTCTCCTACACCATTAGACACAACCTCGACCTTAAGCCCCTTCACAAGTTTTTTCATAACTTCTGCATCTCTCTCTGATACAGCCACAACTTTTGATGCTTTTTTCCAATAATATGTCTCCCAGAATTTTATTTTTAATACGTCTAAAAAAAGTAAAGGTCTTAAAGCAGGCCACTTAAAATTTTTTACGAAGTGTAAATAGACTTCATATTCGATTGTCTGATCTACCAAAACAATCGGAATCCTTGTTTTTGGAATATGTGGGCTAACATAAAAAGTTTCAGCATGTATAATATCAAAATCTTCTGTATTTAAAAGATCTTTTACCTCCTCTTTTTCTTCTACTGAATAATTTCTAATTACCAAAAAGGGGAAAGTGCTGAAACCTGTCTTTAAAATATTTGACAGCGTCCAGGGTTTTTCTGCCCTTTTAAAAACTAAAACTTTCTCACAGTACTTTTCTAGCTGGTTAACATATTTTTTTTCATCTTCATACTTAATTAGTGAACACAGGGTAATTTTATGTTTTTTTGATAACTCCCTAATTAAATTATATGAGCGGATCTGACCTCCAGATGAAGGCGGATAGGGTAAATATGGGGTGAGCATAAGTATCTTCATGGCTCTTTATCATCCGCAGTTAATGGTTTCTCAATCCTTGTTAAATCCGCTATTACAAACCTTGGATTATCTTCTAGGATTTTAAAATGGCGCAAAACCCAATTAGTTTTATCATCCCTGTTTACAGAAACATAATGGGTAACTCCATATCTTGAAACAAGCTCCAGTACTGGGAATGCTCCAACTGGAAAACCTGGTCTGTTTATATGATATAAAAAAGCGTTGTCACCATTATATGGGGCTAAAACTAAAGCTTCTTTTGGTAAAATTTTATCAGCAAAAATACCAGCTTCTATAATGGGCGGATTATTTATTTTATACAGTTCCTTTACTTGTGTCCAGGTAAAGTAAATAGATAAAGGCAAAAAAATTAATGCTAAAATAATTGTAAAAATTCTTGGAACAAAACCACTAATACCTTTTATTAAGTTTATAAATCCTACTGCCACAAAAATAGATGCCACAGGAACAAAAATAAATTGATAATAATCATGTCTTACATTTCCTGTTGCAAAAATTATAAAGTAAAGAAAAAAAGAAAGAGCAAATATATGGAAAAAAAAGTTACCATTTCTAGGACGAAGCAGAAATCCTAGGAAAAATAAAAATGATCCAGTTACACCTAAAATTTCCCTTCCTATTCGCTCAGAAATAATCCACCACCAAAAGCTAGGCCTAAATCTTATTTCATCTCCATTAAGAAGCCAATTAGATGCAGGGATACCTTCTGGAGTTTGTAATATCCAGGCTCTCCAAAAAATAAACGGTAAAATTCCTAACAGTACAAAGTTTAAGTATTTTAGAGGTATCGGCCAGATTTTTCCTTGCTTTTTTAAGGCAGAGTAAATAAGTGGTAAGACAAAAAAGATAGCCCAAGGTTTTATTAAAAAGGCAGCCCATGTAAATACAAGTGCCCACCAAGTTCTCCCTCTTTTATCCCCTTCCTCCCAAATCCATCTATCAACGAAGTACATCATACCAAGGGAAAAAAATACAAAAGTTGGCTCAGGGAGCGTGGTTCTTGAGAAAAATACGTTAAATGGAAGAGTTGCAAAAACAAGTGAGGAAACTAGGGCAACTACAATACCTAGATATTTTTTAGCTAATAGATATAGAAAAACTAAACTACCTAAAGAAAAAATGACGGAAATCAGACGATGCAATCTTTCATCCACCCCAAATAACAGATAAAATGGATAAACTGCAATGTTATATATTGGAAATTCTACAAACCGTAACCGACCGGGATTCGGTATAGGCCGCTCTGCTACACCGCTCATATCATCATATTTAGGCCAAAACGGATTGAATCCTTCTTTAATAAAGTTTCTTGTGACAGAAGCTGTATCTGCTTGTCTCCATGAATGCCAATCAGCTATTGGCGACTCTATTTTGTAAAGACGAAGCATCAATCCTAGAATTAAAATCATCCCTAAATATAAATATTGATTTTTAAATATTTTTAATATTTTTTTCATTACTATCCTCCATCTTTATGATGGCAAATGTTGCCCCAAGTGTCAGCCAAAAAAGCTCTGCTACTTTTGATGATTCCAGTACATCTATGAATATCATGGTAATAAAAATCGTGATTAATCCTGAAACTACTCCCAAAACTATATGATAATCCAAATTCTTTTCTGAGCGCTTTAAAAACTTTATTGATTTTTTTATAAAAATAATAAAAATAAGTGTTAATGAAGCAGTCCCTAAAAACCCTGTTTCCCCAAGTGATCTTAAATAATCATTATCTGTGGCAATAGTTATTGACGAATAACCTGTTCCCAAAAACGGATTTTTTTCAAAAGCTCGTATAGCCCTTGGCCACTCAACGTTTAGTCTGATTGCATAGGATCGAAATACTCCCAATTCCGTTGTGTTTAAAGGTTCTCCCGGTACTATATCAATTGGAACACCAGAAGGTGTTACTGCTCCGGATGCCGCATTTTCAATTGAGAATTTTGTAGTTGTACCGGGCTTTTGTGGTGGGGGCACATACTTAGGTCCACCACCCCCATAAAAATTTACTGTAAATGTAGCAACTGTCCTATGACGAAGTTCAGGTGATAAGGTAAGAGCAAGAATTCCCGCTGCAAGAATAAGCAAAATTAGTTTTTTTCGACCCAAGAACCAAAAGACACATCCTATTCCCAAAAGAACAGCTATGAATGAAACTCTGGCAGCAGTCATAATCAAAAGGATAAAACCCATGATTGAAACGGTAATTAAACAAAGCTTGGAGATGATTTTTTTTGTATAAAAAAACATGGATGCCGCAGCAGTCAGAAAAAAAGCAAGAAAGATTGCTAGATCATAATGTCCTGCGAAAGTTGAATTCACTCTTGCCTCAGGAGTAAGAAATAAAATCAAGCCTTTTGAGAATTCTTTGTTAGTAGTTGATATAACAGGAAAGTTTAACCATTGCTGGCCAAAGCCATATAAAATTAAGACAAGCGTTACAAATAACATTGTGAAAAGCCATATTTTTACTTGCTTTTTAGTTGTGAATGCGCTTAATGCGAGAAAAAATAGTAGCATTACTTCAACTCTTCTTAGGTAATGCAAAAGACCAAGATGTGGAGTAACCGTATTAGTCAATGAAAGCCCGGAATATAGCGATAAAAGACCGATTAGCCAGAATAAGACAATTGCCTGAGTAATTGGTTCTTGTAACAAATTCTTTATGTACTTAAGACCAAAAATAAAAAGCCAACCCGAAAAGACCAGTCCAATTAGAAAATCCTCAAGGCGGACTGCCACGTAGGTCCCTGGAACATTAAATAAGGGGAATTTTGGGTAAAGTGGTATAAATATAAAAAGACCCAGAACTGCCCAAAAAAAATATTTTTTAAAAGTTAGCAATAATTTTTCCATAAGTTAGAGAATATTTTATTTTGCCAGCTAATAGAAAAGCAATTATTCTCAGCATAATAGCAAAATAGCAAACTATCTTAACTAAAATTGCCCAACCTATCCCAAAGTGTTGATTGTAAAAAATGATTAATCCTTTATATTCCCCAATCCATTGTCTAAACTTTGGATCATCAAGACTACCTCCTGATAAATGCTTCATTGAAACTTTAGGATTAATCATAACATTCAAACCTGCTCTCTTTACTCTAAAACAATACTCAACATCTTCAAAATACATAAAATAGTTCTCATTAAATTTACCTACCTGTTCTATAACCTTTCTTCTAATAAACATAAAGTTTCCCGATACCCAACCAACCGGATGAATTTTCTTATAATATTCTTCCTCATTTCTGTGAAATGAGGAAGGACTAAATACCTCAAGATTAAAAAGCCAATTAAATAAGGCTCTTCCTAAAGGCAAATCGCCGCCATTCGGTTGCAGCTTGCCGTCAAAACCTAAAACCCTACAGCTACTTATTCCGCAACTTTTATATTCTTCCATAAACTTTACCATATTATCAATTAACCCCTCCTCTATCTCCGTATCGGAATTTAGCACCATATAGTAATCCCCTTTTCCCTTACTTAAAATTTGGTTATGTGCTTTTCCGAATCCTAAATTATTTTTATTGACAATCAATTTAACCTGCGGGAATTGATTGCCAAGCATCTCGACCGATCCGTCTGTTGATCCGTTATCGACCACAAATATTTTTATGTCTTCTTCCCACCTTTTTCCCAAGATACTTTTCAGACAATTTCTGGTTAATTCCCGAGTATTAAAATTAACAATACTGATAATGGTCATCTATTTGGAAAAACCTTTTTTGATATTTCAACTAACCCAAATAAGCTCAACCAAATTCCAATGTAAACAAGTAACCGATCAAATAAATCTGTCGGATAAAATCTTAAGGTTACCTTTGAATTAAAATACTGACCTTTGATATGAAGATGATCTCCAATAAAGTTATGTTCTCTTTTTAAAATATTATTATCAACAAACGGTTCATAACCTGCCACATACAAAGATCCTCTTAGAGGATATACATATTCTTCTAAAAAGGTGACATAAACTTCACTGCGAACAACATTTTTAGAATATTCCGGAGGATGGTTTAAGGCAACCGTCGGTATTATTTTTATAAAAAATAAGTCTCTCAGGCTTTGATAATAAAATTTGGTTATTCCTGCCCGGTCAAAATCTGAAAAATAGGCAGATATATTAGGGTTTTGAGTAGTATCCCCTGGTTCATCTGATTTTAAAGAGTTTGGGATAGGGGAAAAATCCTCTATCTTGGTTGGACCAGGAACTAAAATATAGATTAAACCCAATACAAAAATTATAATAATTATAATATTTATATTCCTCATTGAAAAAGTCTTGCTCTTCCCAGTTTATATTTTGGATCCCTTAGCTTTCTTTCTCCAATTATCTTAGCTGGTACCCCTCCAACAACTGCAAAATCAGGAACGTCTTTTGTAACAACTGCTCCTGCTGCCACAACTGCTCCTTTGCCTACTTTTACACCGGGAAGTATTACTGCACGGGGTCCAATAAATGCATAATTCTCGATTTTTACAGGAGCTAATATCGCATGAAAATCTTCCGAATTTATATCATGCTCACTGTTATAAATCATAACTTCTGAAGCAATATCTACATGACTACCAATCTTAAGCTCTGCCCTCCCATCTAAAAAAGCATGATCTCCAATAATTGTATCCTCCCCAATTGAAATTCCGAAAGGATTATAAAACCTTGCCCACATATGAATATGTGCTTTTGGAGAAATTTTCATGCCGGAAATAAAATAAAAAAACCACCTAATACTATGAAAAGGAACCCATCCAACTGTTGTTAAAATCAAAAGCCAGAAATCCAAAAAAATATTTCCTATCCTATTTATAATTTTTTGCAGCACCTCTCCTAAAGTAAGATCTTTGTCCATTCGATCCTTGAATATACTCATGACATCTCCAGTATTTCTAAAGTTTCCCGGGCAGTTTTTTCCCAGGAAAACTCTTTCACCTTCTCTAAACCTAATTGTACCTTTTTTTGACGTAAGTTTTCATCTTTTAATAAATTTTGGATTCCATTTATTATGCTTCCTACAGAATACGGATCTACAAAAGTCCCTGCATCACTTGCAACCTCAGGGAGCGAAGAAACGTTGGACACAATAACCGGGGTTCCACAAGCCATTGCTTCTAAAACTGGAATCCCAAAACCTTCCCAAAGAGAAGGTAATACGAAAACTTTAGAACCAGATAAAAGAGCAGGCAGTTCTTCTGTAGGTACAAATCCGGTGAAGATAACCTTATTTTCAACTCCTAATTTTTCAGGGGTATCTAAAATCTCCTGATATTTCCAAGCCTTTCTCCCTGGCTCCGTGGTTTTACCTACAATAACTAAAATTACATCTTCTTCGATTTTAGAAAATGCTTCAATTAATCTGATTAAATTCTTCCTAGGCTGTATTGTCCCTACATATATAATGTAGCTGCCCTCTATTCCATACTTTTTCAAAACAGGAGCTATTTTCCTTTTATCTTTTATCTGTTTAAAAGTTTCCTTATCATACCCAAGCGGTATGGCAGCTATTTTGTATGGATCAATTTTATAGTTTTCTACAATATCCTTTTTTGTAAATTCAGAAATAGCCAAAAGATGGTCTGCATTTTGGATAGAAAACTTAGTCCAGTTTGTAAGCTGATACAAATCCTTTGCATTAAACATTTCCGGAAAATGTAAATATGAAAGATCAAAAATTGTGCATACTCTCTTAACTGGGGAAAAACGAGGAATATAATGAGTTGGGGTAAAAAATACATCAGGTCTTCTTTTTGTAAAATATAAAACAGCAGGTAAAGTTAACCTTGTCCAAAGTTTATTCGGCTTTAAAATTTTATATTTCCAATTTACTCGCTCTTTTGGCAAATCATCCAAAGGAACTTTGGGTAACAAAATCAGATACTCATTCTTACGGTCAATTTTTTCTAGATTTTTAATAATCTCATATGCATATTGACCTGATCCAACTCTATTTGAAGTATTAGCCTCATATCCATCAATCCAAATCCTCATATATAATCATTCTACCAAACTCCAATATACTTCCACAGTTTTTTCTGTACTTTTTTCCCAGGTGAATTTTTTGGCTTGTAGAAAACCTTCTTTAATCATCGATTCCCTTTTTTTTTGATCATTCCAAACTAGCTTTAATTTATTTTCAATATCTATTACCGACTCGGGGTTTACATATTCCGGCGCATCTCCTCCTACTTCTGGCATGCTTGAAACACTTGATGTAATAACAGGTACTCCACAAGCCATAGCTTCTACAATCGGTAGCCCAAAGCCTTCATAAAAGCTGGGGTAAAGTAAAACTTTGGCTGAAGAGTACAATAATGGAAGTTGTTCATACGAGATCCATGAAATATCAACTCCTGCAATAATTAAATTATATTCTTTAGATGCCTCTTTAACTCTTTTTAAATTTCTTCGCCGCCCAACTCCCCCAATTGCCAATACAAATTCATCCGGAAGATTCATTTCTTTTCGAAATGTTTCCAAATCTTCTGAATTTTGTGGCTTAAATTGTTTTTCTACACCCTCATAAATAACCACAGTTCTTTTTTCTGGAATATTTGAAATTTTTAAAAGATCATTTCTTGTTGACTCCGATACACAAATAACCATATCCACCTCTTGCTCTACAAGTTTTAATCTTCTTTTATTAACTTCAACAATTTTTGGATGAGACCACTCCGGATGAATCAGAGGAACCAAATCATGATAAGTTGTTACCTTTTTAGCTTTTGTTGGGGCTTGAGTCCAATCAGATGAGTGAAATATATCTACTGTCCCAATAAATTTTTCAATACCAACTTTTCTCCATCTATTAAAAAGCTTTTCAAGAATAGATGGCGGAATTCTAAAAGATTTAACGTTTTTCAAATTTCCATTGTAGGTTTTTCTTAAAGAAGAATAAAAATAAACCATTTCCAAATTTTGGACTTTAGATAATCCTTCAGCCAAATTTGCAGTATAAACAGAAACTCCCCCAACGTGTGCAATTTGTGAAATATCCATCCCGACTCTGACCATGAAATCATTGTAGCTGAAAGTGATGCACAAATCCAACGCCTTGGAAATTAAAAGTATTTTTAATAGTATAACTATTATCTAAAAAAAAGCCTTGGATAAATTTATTGGGATCAGACAAAGCTTGCAAGTATTCAAAAAAATACAAATCACTTTTTCCCGACAACCTATCCATATTTGTTTTAATCTCATCTTTTTTTGCTGGAAAATTTTTCACAACTCCAATTCCCTCTTTGCCTTTATACCATTCATAAGGAGGGAAAGGCTGCGGCCAAGCAAAAACTACGCCGCTTCTATTACCATTTTCCTGGTTTATAAAATTCACAGCCCCTCTCCAATCTTCCCGTTGAAATTTGGGGTTAATAAAATATATCCCTACTGACAAAAAATTTACCAACAACACCCCTCCAACCGCCAGCCTCCATGATCTCTCCCTAGAACGTAAAGTATCTATTCCGATTGCCAATAGAATATAGAAAGCCGGGAGTGCAAAGAGAAGCCTAAACGGTTGGTTCAAAGGTATAAGCAGTGAGATAAACCAGGTTAAAATAATTGGTAAAAAAAGCCACCACGCCACTAGCTTAATATCCAATTTTGACCTAAAAGAATTTATTATTAAGTAAGAAAAAAAGCCTAATACAATAAAAGCAATTAATCCGTAGTTATAAATATTTTCAAAATCTATTCTGCCAATACTAAATTTTAAAAACGTTAATGGAACTGCTTTATAAAAAGGTATACCTAAAAGATCTGACCACCCAGGAAGATATATATTAGCGTTTATTCCTCCCATCAACTGATCCCAAAAAAGAGGAAGCCATGGAATATATAATAATAAGGAAAGAATCAAAAGCTTTGAATATCTGAGGATCTCATTTCTTTTATACACAAATAAATATCCAATTTGAGCAATAATTAAAAATCCACCCATATAATGAGTATAAATCAAAGCTACTGTCGAAAACACATACCCCAAACTCTTTGCCGAAATAAAGTAAAACATAGAAACGACTGCAAAAAATGTGGCCATAGAATACATCCTGATTTCTTGAGAATAGTAAATATGATAAGGTGCAGTAGCCAAAAGAAGTGCCGAAAACAGAGCATGTTCTTTATTAAATAATTTTTCAACTAATTTATATACAGTAAATACAGTGGCCACTCCAAAAATTACCGGTAAAAGTCGAAGCCATATCTCAGATGTTCCAAACTGAATCCAAAAGTGATAAAGAATATAAGATAATGGGGGGTGAAAATCTCCTATCCTTTCAAACCAAATAGAATATAGTGATTTCTTTGATAAAAAGCCTTGAGTTGCTTCATCAAGCCAAAGGCTCTGATTTAAGTTTATTAGTCGCAAGATTAATCCCAAAAGTAATATTATCCAGATCATTTGTATTTTTGTTCACCAAAAAAAGATCCAATTAAGGAAACTTCTGTTGCAAAATCATAAATTATTTTAAAAATCAAATAATGTGGTAAATTGTGTTTCAAAGCTCCTAATAATCCATGAATTATGGAAAATAGGAAAGAGTATCTAACTAAAGCAACAAATCTCATTAAATTTTCATTTTTAATTTTTCTTCTTTTATACTCAGACTTTCCAACCCATCTTGCCTGATTGAAAATTTCAAATAAATTATCCGGATTTTTGTGATAAAAAATAGCGCCTGGAGCAGCAACTGCATGAACCCCCAATTTTTCAGATAAAGTATAATCATCTATATAACCAATAGGCTTAAAACCGCCAGCCTTATCAAATTCTTTTTTAAGAATAGCTCTAAAAACTGGTTGAGTATCAGGGTAATTTTTTGGATGCATTCTATCCAAGGGCAAACCTTTATTTATATTCCAACATTTACTCCAAATATTATCTTTATTTAAGACAAACTCGTCTTTTGAAAATGTCCCAACTGCAGTTTTCTGAATAATTGGGTTAATTAAATTCTTTATAAAATTTTTATCAAAGGTCATGTCTGCATCAACAAACACTAATACTTCCCCTGTGGCATATTTACTACCCAAGTTCCTTGCAATCCCCGGACCTAGATGTTTTTGCTGAAAGGATTTAAGATTTATGAATAAAGATTTAAGAGAATTAACTATATTCCATGTTCTATCTGTAGAACCATCATCGACGATAATTACCTCAAAATTTTTAAATGTTTGTTCCTCTAGGGATTTGATACAATCTTTAATTACTTTTTCTTCATTATACGTAGGTATAATCACTGAGGCTTTCATGATACTAGCTCCTCAAATAAATTTTCATATTGTTTTGCTACTTTATCCCAGGAAAATTTTTCAGTCTGTTTTCTTGGCTTATCGCCCCAATTAATCTGTAGTGTCTCCTCCAGCGCTTTTGCATATAGATTAGGCCTAGTAGTATCTACAAATACTCCCGCATCTCCTATAATTTCCCTTCGAATGGGGTCATCAGTTGCTACAACCGGTAGACCTGATGCCATTGCCTCAAGTAAAACCAGGCCAAATGATTCCCATGGGGACGTAGGAAACGTAAAAAGAGCAACACTTCTATAAATTTTTGGTATTTCCTCGTGAGGAAGAAGTAAAATTTTAAACCGGCCGGGAAGCAGTTTATCTCCTAAATCTTGCAGATCATTTTTAAGCTCTCCTTTTCCCGCCAAAATCAGAGAACCTTTTCTTAGGTCTGCCACAGCTTTTATAATAAGATCAAGTCTTTTCATTGGAACGAGCGCTGCAACCGTTAAAATAATGGGTTTTGGAAGATTAAATTCCATCTTTTCTCCTTGGGAGCTAAATTTTTTCATATCAACTCCATTCGGAATCTTTACAATCTTAACAAAAGGATTAACTTTTTTAGCCCAATTACATTGATAATCTGTAAATCCTACAAAGCAATCCGGAAATGTTAAAAGATTAATTCTATCGTCCCAACCAGGACCCGCTTGACCAACAACAATAATTTTACCAACCCCTGATAGTTTGGGTAGTAGTATTTCCCAACCATTATTCCAAGGAACGACAATATCATATTTTTGCTTTTTTAAAATTGGCAAAGCCTTTTTAGTAAATTCTTTTACTGCAATTGACATTTCATCAAGATAAAGCCTTCGTCCAAGGTTCAACTTTGGTTCCAAAACTTTGGGTTGCCAATTATTTTCAATCTGTATAACTTTATACTTTGTTTTATTAGAAGACTTCCCTGCTTGAAAAACCGTTACATCACAGCTTTGATTAATTCTTGAAGCAAGCTCTTTAACCAATACTTCAACTCCCCGTTCATAAATCCCGTTAAAAAAACTTAAAAAAGCAATCTTTAATCTTTTCTTTGCCATACTTGAACTCCTTTCTCAAACTGTGCAGTTTTTTCGTAGTGTTGCCTTATATACTCAACTATCCTTTTTGGCTGATACGTTCCCAAACTATACCAATTTCCAATTTGTGGAATCTGCCAAACAATTATTTTGGGCTTTTCTCTTTCAAAGCCTGCCAAAACTTTATCCTGCATACCGTCAATTTCCATGTACCAGACATAGTTATCTACCCAAGGTTTAGGAGGTAAACGGTTCGATAAAACGTATTCTATTGAGGGCACACCCAGCAAATAAATCCTGTTGCTGGGTAAGGTTAACTCATCAATTTGTTTTGCTAAAGCTATTTCCTGAGGACCATAAAATCTGGCTGGCAAATTTATATTACCCAAATTACTTTTAACTAAAACGACACTTACCAGTAAAATTGGCAAACTTACAATTAAAGCATTTTTCTTGTTTAAAATTAAAGATAGTAATACTATATAAACTGCCACTGCTGGTTGAAATCTGAAAAAATCAAACCTTGGAAAAGCTACCAAAAAAGTACCAGCAAAGATAAGTAATATTATTTTGAAAATTTCGCCTCTTTTGTTCCATTGATTTAAACCATTAAAACAAGCTAATAGTCCAGGTATAAAGAGAATAAAAATCTCTATAAATTCTTTAGTAGATGGCCAATTGGAATAACCTGGGAATTTGGGGTACCAAAAAAGTGGAACAATTGTTGTCCAAAATAAATAGTCGCCCATTAAACCACTCGAGATGATAAACAACAAAACTAATATCACTGGTACCACAAGTCCAAAGAAAAATTTAGGTAACTGCCTAAATTGTCTATATACCAAGAAATAAACTATCAGAAGAATAATCGCAACTCCTGTTTGCTGTTTGATAAAAAAAGCAAACGACAGAAAAAATCCCATCCAAAAGGTTTTTCTGTAAAGGCTTGATAGAATTCCAAGGAGAATAAATGGTACTGTCGCCAAATCAAACCAAAGCATGTTCCCAGAAGTTAAAGGTTGAACAAAAATATAAAGACTAAGTGGCACTAAACTCAACGCTTTTTTACCAATTATTTTTCTTGAGATAAAAAATATTAAAAAATCTGAGATTAAAATTGTAGTCCATGTAAAAAGTTGGAGAGTCAAAAGATTAAAGCCAAATATTTTGTAAACAACAGAAAGTATCAGTACTAAAAGCGGTTGGTAAGGCAAAGCAATATCTTGATACAGTTTAAAACTATTATTTAGTAAATATGGATAAGAAAACATTTCCGGCCAAGCAGTAAACTGCAAATTAAAAAGAATAAATAAGTGAATTACTAAAAGAAATATTACACCTATAATAATTTTCATGTTAAGTTATGTTATGTTTTCCTTGCTATAACCATTAAGTCAGATCCTAGTCCTAATTTAGAAACTACCCATGCAGGAACAGCTGTTAAAGCTTCCTTAAAAAATCTTTTTTTGAAACTAAATAAAGACAATAAAACTCCACCGATTGGACTTCCATAGTCCCAAATTCCGGAGGCTTTTTCTATAAAGATAACCTTAAATCCTATTTTTTTTAAAAGCAGCAATAAAGACTTCTCCGAAAAATGCCAAAGGTGCTCATCCGGTAAAAGTAATGGCCAATTTGTTCCCAGAAGTTTTGCGGATAAACCACCGAAATTAGGAAGGTCAATATAAAGCAATCCACTAGGGGAGAGTAAGCTTTTAATTTTTTCTAAAATCCTAACAGGATGATCCATATGCTCTAATGTATGATTTAAAATCACTAGGTCATATTTTTCATCTAAATTTGTTTGCATAAAATCCCACACCGTTACAGGAATTCCACGTTTCGCTGCTACCCCGGCTGCCTTTTTTGAAATCTCAACCCCCACTACCTCCCACCCCAAATTTTTTAAAAGAGAAAGCATTATTCCAGTTGAACAACCAATTTCCAGCACCTTACCTTCCTTCTTAAATTTTAAGATTTTATCTACTCTTTTCTGAAAAATATTTTTAAATAATTTTTCCTCCTCTATATAAACTTCATCCCTATGATACTTCCCTTTTTGAACATCCAACTTATCAGTTTGCCCAAAAACACAATACGAACATTTAAGTATCAAGTAATTTTCAATTTCCGCAAACTTTTTTAAATTATGTCCACAAATTAAACAAGTATTCATAGAATTCGCCTTTTTAATTTTTTTAGTGGTGTTTCTATGGATGCTCTTATTTTATAAACACTGGACATCCTTACCCAAGGAGAAGGAACCTCCAATGGTCTCTCAAGATAGAACACTTCTGGATACTTAAAATTTTTAGGGAAAGGAATTCCAAGCTCATATTTAAATTTTCTATGTGAAGTAGATCTTGGGAGATGGGTAAAATGTAGGTAAGGAGTGTCTATAAACTTAAGTTTATCGTCAATCATTTGAAGCGCTCGATCGTTTTTATCATAAAAAGCTTCCAGTGGATAATCTCCCTTCAAATGAAGTCCTGGAATTTTTCTGTTAATAGCTCTTATATTAAGATGTCCCTTTTTACCTAAAATCTCATACTTACCTGCCATTTCCTCCTGATAATGATAAATATCTCCAACTAAATTAATAACTGGAGTAACAATCGCATATAAATTATCCCCCTGCTTTTCAATAACAGAAATTATTTTTCTTATTGAATTCTCCCACCAGACTTCATCACCATCTAAAATGAAAATCCAATCACAAATTGAAGCTTCTAACATTTGCTGACGAAGAGAAGTTATTCCCTTTGGCTTTTGGGAACCAAATGCCTTAAACTCAATCTTTCCCGGGAACTCATTTATTAATCCTTTTACAATCTCTACCGTATTATCGCTACTTCCCGT
The DNA here is from genome assembly GCA_964362265.1 of uncultured Gammaproteobacteria bacterium. Lineage (GTDB taxonomy): Bacteria > Patescibacteriota > Microgenomatia > Daviesbacterales > UBA10151 > CAYIDT01. Next base: position 27,470 of record CAYIDT010000001.1, read on the forward strand.
ATCCCAAATAAGCATTTTGTCTAAAAATTCGATTACGCTCTTTACTGCAAAGTAAATATATCGGTCCTCATTTTTTACAATGCAGTTTCCCCAAATTTTTTTAGACATAACTTGAGTTTAGCTTTTTTTAAAAAATATTGCCACAGAGGAAAGTATAAGAATTATTATTGAGGCAATCGATATTTTCACTCCCAAGTCTACCTTTTCCTGAGGTTTATATAAAAGTTTTAAATCTTCCTGTATATTTGCAGGTATAAAAAATCCGTTAATCATAGAATAAAATGGAAGCGGTTTAATTTTTTGATCAGAAAGTAGTTCCCATCCTTTATCATAGTGATCAGAAAAAACTAACCATTTTGGTTTTTCTGTTGATATATCAATTGAATAACTTGTTGGGTTATACTCTGTATAGAAAACTTCTTCAAACTTTAAATTTGAAAGGATCTCCCGTAATCTAAACTCATCTAAAACTTTATCCAAATCCATTACTTCAAACTTATTAAATAATTTTTCAGCGTTTTCGGAAGCGTTTACAAACTGTTCTTTTGAGAAAACTCCTACAATATTAACAGCATTAAATCCTCCTATATTCTCAATTTTTATAGCCTTTTCGCCTTTGGATAAATTAAAAGGCCCAAATATACTCCATTTAAATCGGGAGCTAGGTTTTATAATATTCTCATTACCATCTAAATTAATTTTTATCCCTGCGCTGTTTGTAGCCGAAATACTTCTTACCCCTAAATAATAATCATCAATTTTATTAATATTTGTAAGAAATTCAATTTTCTCTCCCTTAATAGTTGAGAAATCTAATCCTTTTCCGAAAAGTAAATCCTGTGTTTTTATGTCATATTTTAGAAGTTCTGATTTTATATCTAAATATTGATCAGCTTTATATCTCCCCCAATCACTTTTACTAAACTCTTTTGAGAAGTTTTTTTGTAAAAATGTAATTTTTATATCATCTTTTGTTCTGTCTTTAAGAACTAGCAGCGCGGAATCCTCTGGTAAGGTCAAAAGATATTCCGGATCTAATAATCCATCCTCTAAAAATATGAATCCTTGATTCGACAGATTAAAATTATCAATTTCGTCCTGAAGTTTTTTATATATACTCATATCTCCTAAACCCAAGATAACTTTAGCCTGAGTAAATATTTTTGGATTTGGATCCGAAACCTGGTAGATTGGAAATTCTAAATTCCAATCTAATTTTTTAAACCCTAAAGAATCTATAAATTTCAAAAATAATTTCCTGTTTTCTAAATCCTTATCATTCCAGATTTTTTTACGTTCATCCGGAGGAAATAAGGCATATTTAATACCTAAAAGCGCAAACCAGTCTTTCAATTGTGAATCATGTAGAAAATAAAACAAATCGTAGGAACCCTCTATCATCAAGGCAAAAGGTTTATCCTGAGATAAAGTATTTGCAGATATAGCTTCTTTTTTAATCGTAGAATATGCAAGGGGAGGTTGTTCTGGAAACCAAATACTTCTAAAAAATAAGTTGTCCTTATTAAAATTCTGATGAATAATCTCATAATCCTGATTAAAAGCTTTACCCGCCAAAACACCAGTTAATCCTCCTTTAAAAACAGGATTAATAAGAAAAAGTATATAGAAATAAACAAAATACAAAAATATGAGCCTTATCTTTCTACTACTTATATGTTTTATAAACTGTCTAATGGTGAAGGGGAGTACACATGCTGAAAAGAGTAAAGTAGGTATAAAAAATTTAGAGGAATCCCTAAATGAGTCGGCGAAGGGAATATTATCCAGCAACCATTGATATAAATTCCCAAATGGTTCTTCTATTCCCTTTGCAAAAAAAATAAAAATTAATAAAGATAGAATAAAAGATAGGACTTGTTTATTTTTTTCAAACAAAACCGTGGAGAAAACTAGAAGAGGCAGTAATCCAAAATAAAAAGGTATCGTTGAAAGTTTACCGAATTCATTCCTAGGAAAATGAGGATTATACAAAAATAATGCATCTAATATCGTGATTAGTTGATTTATCGATGAAGACTTAATTATAGAAGGATCTTTTAATAAATCAATTAACGATAAAACCCAAAATGCGTTGATTAATGCGGTACATACAATTATTGGTAATAAAAAAAATAATATTTTTAACCTATTAGAGTTTCCATAAATAATAAATTCTGTAAATTGAAGTATTAAAAATGAGAATAACAATAATATCGTAATCCTTACATCAATATTTGAAAGCAAAATAAAAGATACAGCGCTGAAAATAAAATTTCTAACACTCTGGTTGTCTGCAAATTTCTTAAAAAATAATAAACAAAAGGGGAACAAACCATAGGCTAAACTAACTCCGACTTGACCTCCATCAAGAAGTACTAAAAAGTGTGTATTAAATTCATAAAATAGACTCCCCAAAAAAGCTAGCCAGCTATTTTTAATGTAGCTTTTAATGAAAAAAAAACTTCCTAAAAAAGCAAGGATTGTTGAGGGAAAATAAAATACTAATCTTATTAAAGCTGAACTATCTAATCCAAAAAGTTGATTTAATAAGCCTAGTATAAAGGTAGGAAAATAAAGCCATAAAACTGAGGCTTGCGACTCCCCAAAATTATTATTCCTAAAATCCCAAACTAAAGGTTTATCAAAAAGTGATTTTAAATTCTCAGGATAAAAAAATGGAGCATCGGCGAAAACTAGAGGTCCCGGGTAAAAAAATGCACTGAATACTACTAAATATGGCAGAATAAACAGAGCAAATAAATTAAATATCTCAAGCTTTTTCATGCCAAATATCAAAAAGCAGACTATATAAAAAAATTAAAAAAGTTAATATAATCAAATTATGAGCAAAATTTAAACGATTTAGTAAAAGCGCTACGGAAATGACAGCAATTGTTAAAATAGGTACAGCAAAATAAACTCCTCTTGATGGTCTAATAGTGAGTAAAAATACTATCCACAATAAGCTAATAGTGAACATGATCGTAGATTCTACCTTAACCTTTGAGAAATAGCAAAAGTCAATTACCGAGTTTAGCAGAATAAAGTTTTATGGAATCGCTTACATGCTCGACAAATCTCCATTC
>CAYIDT010000001.1:30655-32169 GCA_964362265.1 uncultured Gammaproteobacteria bacterium
GAAAGAAATAACGATTTAGAAGAATTTTTTTGGCCAATAATTTTTTTTACTAAGCAACAAATTTTGCAGAACTATACTTTACCTTTATGGAATAATACGATTTTTGCTGGTACTCCACTTTTGCCAGACCCACAATCTCCTCTTTTCTATTTACCCAACATCATTTTTTTAATTTTACCAATAGATATTGGATTTTTAGTATCAATTATTTTACATATACTTTTTGGTGCAGTAGGTGTTTACCTTTGTGCGAGATATATCTTTAAGCTATCAAGAAATTCCAGTTTTTTAACAGCAATAATGCTTATGCTAAGCCCAAAACTAGCTGGATTTTTAGAGGCCGGACATTTTGGACTTCTTGCTTCCTTTACCTGGTTACCGTATGTTTTACTTGCAACTTTTAAAATTGGCAACTTCCAACAGTTTAAGTGGATCATTCTTTTTACTATTTCTCTGGCAGCTATTTTCTTTACTCATTTATTAATTTTTTTAATCACATTACCTCTAGCAGTCTTAATCCTTATTTATATAATTACCAAAAATAAAAAATTTCCTCAGATAAAATATATTTTATTAGCTTTCCTTTTTATCTTTGGATTAATCTCTATTCAACTTCTCCCACAACTTGAATGGGGCAGTCAAACTACCAGAGGTTTGCTTTTAGATCAAAGAGATGTCTACCCAAAATGGACTTCAGTTTTGGAATTTTTGCAAATTATTCTGATTCCATGGGTACACGGCATAAAATCATTGCAAAGCATAGATTCTGAGAAATGGCTCTCTTTGGGCATTATCCCCATTTTATTATCCATATATGGATTTATTCATCTAAAGAAACCTCTTAAAATTGTCCTACTAACCCTTATTACTGCCACAACACTGATAGCATTAAATAATGCATCTCCCCTTTATCCCTTCTTAATTAAATTTGATCCTTATACACTTTTGAGAGTATCCACCAGAGTCTGGTTTATCAATTTATTCATATTTTACTTTTTGGCCGGATTCGGATTTAATCTCTTACAAAAAAAGTTTAAGAAGATTTCCACTGGAATTGCAATTTTAGCAATTTGCGAAATTACACTTTTATCTTGGGCTTATCTTACAAAACCCATTATAACTACTAAATTTGTTCCAGAAGCAGTATATCAGTATTTAAAACAAACTGAGCACTTTAGAGTTTTTTGTACAACTAGATGCCTCTCTCAAAAAAAGGCAGCAGAAAATGGAATTGAGCTTTTGGATGGATATAATACTCTGCAGCAAAAAAATTTCTACAGGGAGGCTTGGCAACTAATGGGAGGCTATTGGAATTATTATACCCTATCAATTCCTCCTCTGGGATTGTATAGATTTGAAAAGCTTCAGCCGGATCCAGTATCTCTTGGCGCGTATAATGTTAGGTACGTTATCTCAGAGTATCCATTAAATAACGAAAATTTCATTTTAGAAAAAAAGTTTGGTGATTATTTAGTTTATAAAAATAAGCTATATCTATCAAGATCATATTTTTT
>CAYIDT010000002.1:0-29340 GCA_964362265.1 uncultured Gammaproteobacteria bacterium
TCCATCTTTGTAGGATCATTCTCACCAAATCCTGCCGCATGCCAATAAATCTGTGACTCGCCATATAATTTAATTAGCTGCTCAAAAGGCAAATTGGGATGAAGAAAGACCTTAACCCCTTTAGTTTGAATTTTGAGCTCCTCAAGGTACACCTTATCTCCCTCTCCTGCACCCCCAACCAAATACAGACTCCAATTATCCAAATTATTCGCAGTAATGAGTTTTTTAAAGGCGTCAATTAAAAGCAAATGTTTTTTGTCTTTTAGGTACCCGAAAAACCTACCAACAGAAAGAATTTGTTTTTTCTTATTTAATGGCTTAAATTTACTAACATCTACCGGGGGGTAGATTACCTTAGACATAACATGCCAACTGTCTTCGGTTTCATCCAGAGTAAATTGAGAGTTATAAATAATTAAATCCCAGCTTGACTCCTTTAATTTGTTCCACCAAGTTTTATTAGCATTCTTAATTGGGGATTGCAGATGAATTATTGATTTTTTAGCAGATGCATAAAAAATGCTTCCGTCGCTTAGATAAAATAAAACATCATATTTTTGCAAAAAAAATAATCTACGCAAAATCGAACTTCCTTTACCAATAGGGGCCTTAATAAAATTAACTTTTGATAAATCCAAATCATGAAGCTTTCTGATTCTTTCTTTGGTTTGATCAATATCCAAATCATAAAGATGTGTACCGAGCAAAAAATCAACGTCGTGACTTTGGGAAAGATATTCTGCAATAGTCAGTATATACCTCTCCCCTCCCCCAGCTGTATCTAAATATGGAGAATAAATTCCAACGTGTAGCGGAACTCTGTCCATTTTCATATAATAATAGCTTAACAATTTCCATTATGATTGTCGAATGTACCTGTTATGTTATAATCCGTACATGGGACCAGAGGTTGATAGGAGACCGCGAGTACTTTTGGTAAATAGATGCATGATATTGGATGATATCAATAAAACCTTGCTTCTTAAAAGATCTCCGCTCAATCGCCATGATCCAGGTAAATGGGAATTTCCAGGCGGAAAGTTAGATGAAGGTCAGGATATTTCCCATGCCCTTGAAAGAGAAGTACTGGAAGAAACCGGTCTTTTAGTACAGCAATCAACCAGATTATTCTATGTTGAAAGCGAGATGATTATGGATGGACCTTATGCAGGCTTACCATATGTAGTATTGATAGGAACTGGCAAATTGATTGGTGGTAAGTTAAGGTTGTCTGATGAACATGATGATTATGCCTGGACAACTCCAGAGAAAGCTTTTGATTTTGACTTAAAATCCGAGATACGAAAATCTTTAGCAATATTTACATCAACTAGAAATTGAAATTATTTTCCAGCAGCTTCTTATCTATATCCTCATAAACTTTTTCAAGGGGTTTTTCTTGTTGAAGTTCCCACAACCTTACATAAGTCATATACATACTGAAGGCTTGAAGAAGGCTATCCATTATTCCAACTGTTCCATTGAAAAATCCACGGCGGGCTATCCCCTGTTTTAAAATTTCAGTTAGGAAAATGCGCAAAAATCTCCATCCGAACATTTTAGGATGTCTACTTTCCAGCCTTAAACGCGCATCAATTTTACTCCAATCTAAACTTTTTAAAACTATCTGATCAATCCCCCTATGGGTTAAATGTAAAAGAGAATTTTTAATATAGCCTAATTTTCCTCTAAAATGATACGATTCATGTACTTTTCCTGTACATCCTTCAAAATCTAGTTTTTTAAAAAGTCTTATTACCCAATCTTTTTTATAGGGGCCATAACTTACTTCCCTACCAAAAATAATATTTTTTCTTGACAGCGCATAAGCTGAACATTTATCATTCTCCACTAAATTCAGGATTTCCTCTCTCAATGGTTCTAAAACCCGCTCATCCGCATCTACATACAAAACCCAATCCCCTATTGCTTTTTCAGCTGCTTTATTCCGAAGTTGTGCAAAATCCTGACCCTCAAATCGAATTATTTTTTCTGTATATTTTTTAGCTATATCAAGAGTTTTATCAGTTGATCCATTATCTGCAATAATTATCTCATCCGCCCATTTAACAGATTCCAAACAAGCCTTTATCATCTTCTCTTCATTTTTGGCAATAACAATTACAGAAAGCATATATCTTATCTTAGACTTCCCTTCCCAAAATTTCCAATCAAAAAATCAAAAAAAGCTAATCTTCTGACCGGATTCCCTAAATTCCTTAATGCTTCCCTGAAAAGTGCAAACCTGGTTCTAAATGGCAAATAAACACTAGCAAATAACATTCTATTGCGTGTTTGAAAATAATCTTGCAAAGGTGAACCCAATCCAGCTGATTTTGCATTTGCATGGTAAACTAGCGCTTGTGGTATATACATAATTTTAAAACTTTTCTTCTTTGCTCGAAAACAGAACTCACTATCCTCATAATAAAGAAAAAATCTCTCATCAAAAAGCCCAATATTAGAAAAAACTTCTGTTTTTACAAAAAAAGCCGCACCAGTTACAAAATCTGTTTCATTTGCTTTATCATATTTTCCATTATCTATCTCATCAACCCCAATGTGTTTCCCAATGACATTCGATCTATCAAAAATTCCTCCTCCATACCAGATTTTTTTTGAACCGCTGAAAAAAATTTTCGGGCCAGCAATTCCAAAGTTGTACTTCTCAGCTGCTTTGACTAGATTTTCAACGCAACTCTTATCAATTTGCGTATCAGGATTTAAAATAAATATAAAATCTGATCCTTTAAGTAACGCTAGCTTTATTCCAATATTATTTCCTCCTGTATAACCCAAATTTTCTCTGTTTTGAATAAAAATTATATCTTGACCTTGGAGCGCTTCAGCTAAACCATCTCGGGAATTATTATCAACCACAATGATTTCAAAATCTTTGAATGTTGATTTCCTAACTGAATCAATACATTTTAAGATTAGCTCCCTAACTTTGTAATTTAATATAATAACGGCAACTTTTTTCATACTTTCCTTGCTACAACTAGTTTCAACATTCCCATACTAAAAGTTTTTATCTTTTCTAAATTGAACCCTGATCTTTTGATCAACCCCTCCAAACTTCCCTTAGCAAAACTTTGAACATGGGCATGTCTCCAAACAGGATAACGATAAGTCCATAAAAACCAGATTATTTTAAAAAGTCGATTATCGGATGGCACTAAAACAACCACATATCCATTTTTCTTCAAAACTCTTTTTATTTCAACTAAAACCTGTCCAGGGTTGTCAACATGTTCCAAAACTTCAAGACAAAAAACTGCATCAAAAAAGTTACTCCTAAAAGATAGGCTCTCTGCATCACCTACTTGAAATAAACCATACGGTATTCTTTTTTTGGCCAGCTTAATGGCTGAAGGGGATATATCAACACCATAAATCTTTTCACTTTTTATTTTCGATAAAATTTTTTGAGTAAATGTTCCACTGTGGCAACCAATATCCAGCAACACCCCATCTATTGGCTCAATAACTTTTAGTACTTCAGTAAATCTTCTCCAGTGCCAAAATTTTTGAAAAAGATTACTTTTGATACCCCGATCATAATGATCTGCAGGAACGTCTTCATGTATTTTTATTAATCCATCACGATCATGTAGCATATTTTTTAAATCTAGCAATCAATAATAAAAACAATATTATCATGACCGACGCAAGAGTTACTACTTTACCATTTTGGAAACTTTCGGGTCTATATTCAATTTTTACTAAATGCTGACCATTAGAAACTATTGGTATTGCCATAAATACATTCTCAGATTGTAAAATCTCTTTTTCTTCACCATCAACTATTGCTTTCCATCCAGGATAGAAAGCATCTTGTATATGTAGTATGTCTTCCTTGTCCGAAGAAAATTCAATTTCCTTTAGATTTGGACTTTCTTTATAATTTACAATTTTACTTAAATCATTCTCTAAATATACTCTCCGCGAAATATTAATATTTTCTAAAACCGCAACGCTTTTATCTTCAAAAACTTTTTTTAAGTTTGTTTTTTGAAATTTAGGAGGAATTTGTCCATTCGGATCAGGTTTTCCATTAGCTTCCCTTTTTAGAGCCAGAATGTATTTTGCGTTTGCATTGTCTAAAAGTAGAGAATTAAAATTTGTAACCGAGCCATATCTTCCCATCGGAGTTGCATCTTCAGCCCCCGAATTTAAAAAGCTTAAGTACTTTGCAAAATTAAGTGGGTAAACTGCATCATAACCTTCAACAGTTTGCAGTCCATAAGCCATCATAAAATTAATTGGTATTACATCTTCTGCAACAACCCTAAACGGCTTTTCTTGATTTTTTAAGAATTCCAAAATAGGAGTCTTAGGGAAAACTAAATTTTTTTCTGAAAACGGTGTAAATTTCCAGCCAAATCTGAATAATTCAAAAAACCCTAGAAGAACAAGGGCGATAATTAATAACCTATTATATTTTTTTAAAACATCAGAATAAAATAGAAGAATCGCTGATAAAATTAGTATTCCTGCGGGTAGGACTAAATTCTTTAAAGCAACTTTAAAATTTGCATACCAATGAGGATCGCTGTTTGAGATTGTTAAACCTGAAAAAGCCGCAATACCAAATCCCAAGATAAAGATTCCGGGTAAATAAAGCACCCGTATTTTTTGATAAATCTGTAATTTTTCTTTGGATAAAACTTCCAGTCCAAATCCGGCTAAAATAGCAAATCCTAAATTTGATAAAATCAAAGAACGATGAGCAGAAGCTGCTTGAAGGGCTAATAACCCGCTCTCTTTCAAAAAAATCGATATTGGATTTTGAAGAGCAATAAGTAAAGAGATCAAAATCAAACTGGCAGCAAATCTTACATTTTTGTCTTGAAATCTTACCATAAGCCCTAATCCGGCCAGTATTATAGTTACCACTCCAGAGTAACCTGTAACCAACGTATAATCCCCTTCTCCCCAAAAATTACCGGTTGAATGGTTTCCAAAAAAATCCGGTGCAAAAAAAGTAATTAAATACTGCCAGGGCAAAAAAGCTGAGGTATTTAAAACATCCTCAACTCCTCTTTGTGAAAGCTTAAGAATTTCCAAAGCTGGAATAATTTGTATTGCTGAAAGTCCTACACCCAAAATTAAGAATATTCCTAAAGGAATAACTCTTTTTAAGTCAAAATTAAACGTGACTAAACTAATAAGTGCTAAAATTTCATATAAAATAATTTGCGGGTAACCTGAAAAAATTTGAAGAGCAAAGGCTAGAGAAAGTAGTAAACCCCAAGATATCTTCCCACTTTTGAGCCACTTTACAGCTAGTAAAAAAATTAAAGGAAAAAAGGCGCCAGTTAATGAATGTCCATTCCATTCAAGCCAAATCATTAGAAATCCTGAGAACGCATAAAAAATACCTCCAACTAAAGATGATAATTTAGATAAACCAAACGCTCGTAGCAATAAATACAAAAAAATTGCTGCCAAAAGCGGCTGAAAAATAATCTGCATCGACCAGGCATCAAGTTTTAACAAAATAAAATGGAAAATATTTGTCGGAGAAAATGGAGCTGATTGAAAATTAGCTAAGAGTGGTGTACCTGTTAAAATGAGCGGGTTCCACAAAGGCATTATTCCTTGCTTTAATAACTCAACAGTATACATTTGCATTGGGAAAATAAAGGAAACTACATCTGTTGTAATAGGATTTTTTACCGGAACCCCAAATGCATACCCAGGCCATTTGTAATCTAACCATGGGTAATAAGTTCCAACGATAAAATCGGCAGGAAGTGGAACTTTCCCTTGCAGCCAAACCGGATAGAAAAAAATTGAAACTGTGATTAATATTAAAATAAAAGGCCAAATTACATGAAGAAATTTTTTTGACATCAGGTTTAAATCATTGAATCAATTTATTTTTAGCTTTTTGAAAGAAGCGTTTAAATGGATTTTTTGGCAAATTTGCATTTTTAAACCAATAATCGATTTCATATCCTTGTTTTTTTCTTATTTCCTTCATATATTTAAAGTCAATTTCCTTTTGGGGAAATTTTTCCAGTTCCCAAACTCGTAAGTACATAATCAAAAACGAAAATGCTTGTAGCAAGCTTAAAGCCAATCCATGCAGTCCATCTTCAAAACCTCTGTTTGCAAAAAATCTTGATAGAAATTCGCCCATGGGCTTTGTAATTAAATCAGACCAAATAAATTTATAGCCATTTTTTACAAGATCTTTTGCTTGAATTTCTGTATATCTACTTGACCTTTCAAGAAATTGAGATATTGATTCATAGTGATGATGAAATATTGCATATTTTTCTTGCGCGTCAAATTTTAAACCTACTCCTTCAGTTTTTGGGGGACGATGAATTTCATCTAACCAACGTACAGCTCCTCTTTTAAAAAACCTAATATTGTAATCTGGCCACCATAAAGAGGCTTTCATCCATTGATTAAAAATAATATTTTTTCTTGGGATTTCTACAAAATTTATCTGGGCCATTTTATCGGTAATTTCCTGCAGATGATTTGCCAAACTTTCCGGAATTTCTTCATCAGCATCTAAAATTAATATCCAATCTCCTGTTGTCTTTGAAATTGCAAAATTTCTGGCCGGTTCAACATACCCTGTCTTTTTATGAAAAACTACCGTTGCCCCAAGTTTTTTGGCAATTTCAACAGTCCTATCCTCCGAATACATATCACAAACTAATACTTCCTCAGCCCAACCAACCGATTCAATCGCCCGTTTAACATTTTTCTCCTCATTAAGGGTATTTATAACAACAGAAATTTTAGCCATTACTATCCATCTTATCAATTTAAGGAAAAGAAGTAAAATTTAGTGATAATTCAAAATGAGTCTTCGGTTTTAAAAATAGTAACTTCTTCATTTTCAAATATATCTCTGACTCCAAGTTTTTCCTGATCCGGCTTAAAACCGGATAATTTCGGAGCATATATGTATTTAATTTTCCCCTCTTTTAGTAGCTTTTTTACAATCTCAAGCTCTTTATTTGCGAAAATATCTTTTTGAGACTGTAATCTTCCTTTATAATCTATTCCTAGAATTTCCAGATTTACTGTATCTGCAATAAATTCCGGTTTTGCAGAGAAAGCTCCTACATAGGCTGTAGATTCGTACGCAATGAGCGGTTTCGGAGCATCAAATTTTTCCGAAAGTTTTTTATCAAAGTAATAACTTAATACTATACCTTCTGGTTGTTTTCTTAAAAACTCAAGTGCCTCAAATTCCCTTTGAGAAATCATTGCTGGAGGTCTTTTTGGTAAATAATGGTGCAAAGTATCCCAGGTAGTTGGTAAGGTTAAAATCACTACGATCGTAGTTAAAATCCAACCAAGAATCTTATATTTTTTTATTATTAATGTAAGCGAAAACGCAGCGAAAAAATTAAATATAAATATAAAATAGTAGAAAAATTGGATAATATTAAAGCCAGCTCCTTTTTGAGTAAATAGCATGGATATACAAACCGCCAATATTAAAAATGACAAAATAAATAATTTAAATACATCTTCCGGCCAAAAAAATTTAGGATTAAATAAACTAATAATTCTTGTTCCTAAGTTGCCCAAAAGGAAAAATATCAAACCAACTATTTCCGCCCCAATAAACTTAAACCAATTTCCAGATTCAATGCCTGCCATTCTTGCAAGAGATAGTCTAAAAAAATTTAATCTATCTGTTGAATCAACCATAGAATGGATAAGCCAAAATGGAGCAAAAATTAGAAGGCTCCCTGAACCTGAATTATTTGGAAAAAATACTGCTAGTGATAACGCGGCAATTGGAATTGATATTTTCAAAAATCCGAAATTTCTTTTCAAAACTTCCACGAATGAAACTACAATTAGCGCTCCTAAAACTAATACCCCTCCGTAAACCTTAAACTCAATCATGCTTCCCCAGAGAATTACCAGTGGAATAATAAACCATGCATGATGCTGTTTTTGGTAGACAAATCTATGTAAAAGAATCAGGCCAGCCAAAAATAGCAGTAAAGAGATGGCAAATGGAGGATTAATTAAGCTAGATATTGCTTGTTGAGCCCAAAAAAGACTTTCTCCACCTAAACTTCTATCCTTAAAATAAGATATAAGCCAGCCAAAACTTCCACCAAAATATACAAAAAAAACTGACAAATTTGCAGCAAATTTAGATTTAAACCAATCTTTTGCCAAAAAATATGACAAAACTCCAATATTAAGAGAGATAAGTAACGGGAAAAACCTAAAATATAAATCTAGGGGAGAAATCGTCGATAATTTTGAAGTTTGTGCTAAAAGCAAATCGTAAAAATAATGATAGTTATTTAAAATTGTTCCTGAAAGAGCCGGATTCTGCGGAGGTAATCCAGACTTCAAAGATTCAATCAGAATCAGATGCCACAAGCTATCATGCCCATGTGGTCCCCAAAACCCTAACCCAAAATCAAAGTTAAGCCCATTTTTTATAGTAGTTAAAACCCAAGTCAAAGAACCAATTATAATTAATAAAGTAGTGAGTAGCGAATTTCTCAAACTCCTCAAGTTTGGCAAAACAAAACTTTTTCTAATAAAGAATATTGACAAGATTGGCAAAATGATTACTCCCCAAAAATGCAAATACCCAAATACAAAAGAGAAAAGTGTAAAAATAGAAATTCCTAAAGGAAAACTTAAGAAAAATTTAGTGTTTTCATCTAAATCCAGCTTCCTAAGCAATGCAACACCGGGAAGGTAAAAAGCTAAAATTATAAAAATTAGAAATATGAGAAGGTTTTTGAATTGATTTAAAGCTACACTACTACTATTTACTAAATCATAGTTAAAATTTTGTGATATTTTAGGAGTATTTCTCGAAGATTCAATAGCCTGGCCAATAACGATCGGTAGTGGTTTAGAATCTTCATTGACTTTAATATCGTTAGGCAAAAATTGTAAAACTCTTCCTATTCCTGCCTGATTAATGTAACTCAATTTCCATCCATCTTCAATCTTTGAGAGGTTAACACCATTAATTTTTCCCTCATCTATTAGCCAAAAATCTCCAAAATTCACTTCATCTAAATTTTTTGTTTCTGCCATTGCAAGATTTAAACTCGGGCAGGCTTTTACTAAACAAGGCTCGTCTGAAGCATTATAAAATAGCCGCAGGTCTCTGATGACCGAGCCACGTTGATCGTAAAACCAACCTATTCTATACCTTGGATTTTGAATCCATAAAACTTTTCCAGAAGTACCCAGTGGATCATCCGCAAAAATTGCTACTTCCGGAGAAGTATTTGGAGCAATTGATTTATAAAGATTAGAAAATTCCGACATTGTTAAAATTTTTATTCCCTGCAACTGTCTTTTCTTTATTGAATCGAGCTGTTCTATAAATTCGTCCCCAAATGCTTCCCAGGAAAAATCATTTTCCAAACCAATGGTAACTTGACCAATCTGTGAATACGGATTATCAAGATAAATAGAGAGTAATTTATTGAAGTAGTCTATATTTAGATTGTGATAACCTTTGTTTGCATAGTCATTTGCTTGAACGGAATAGGTTGAATCCAAAACTCCATTTCCATATGCATTAAATGGATCTCTGTTAGCCCATTGAATAGTTACAACTCCAATTTTTTGATCCAAGCCTTGTGCCGGAATTAAAGCATTTCTTTTAGAGGGATAAAAGGGTGTTGAAAAATACTGACCCCAAACCTGATAATTATCGGTTGTATATTGATCCGAAACATCCATATTAGCCAAAATTCCATATTTTTTTTGCATATATTCAAGTGATCCCCCATCTATCCACCAAGCCCCAACAGATTTGGGATAGTAACCAAAAATGCTTTTAAACTTCTCAAAAGCACTATCAATAAGTTTTTGACGTTCCGCCACTTCATAACCTGTCAGGAAAACAGACCCCGCACTATGCCAATTTTGATCTTCATGGTATTTGACTGAAGCTATTTTTGCCCAGGTTGGAGTTATTTCTGCAAAAATTCCTATCTCTTGATTTTTAGACATTGATTTCAAAATCCCTACAACTTCTTCATCATTTAGGGCATCAGGTCGGAGTAACCATGTTGCAGAGAAATTTCTAACTCTTATCTCATTCCACTGTTTCTCTAGATTAGTAGATGGTGCTACATTTTCAAGCTGAAAAAAATCAGATCCTCTAATTGGAAAAACAGGAGTTATTATTTTTGCTTCAGCAGCATATATAATAGGAGCGAAAATCAAAGAAAATAAAAAGAAGAAAAAAATTAAGCTAATCTTTAACAAATACATCCTTTACCTCCCTAAGAGTCTTCCTTAATTTTCCTGCTGCAAATATATAAAGTAAAATAGAATAAATTATTGCTCCTGGAATTATCATTATAACCAGTGAAAAAAGATTGGAAACAAATATTTTAGAAAGATAAAAAATACTTACCCCCATTAGTAACGATGCCAGGCCACTCTGCCATATATTTTCAATTATTGATACTGGAATATATTTTTTTATTAAAATAATTGTTAATACGGAAGTAAATGAAATTATAGCAGAAGAAACTGCAACCCCGACAAATCCCAGATATATTGTTAGTATCGGAGTTAAAACCCAAGTTAATACAGTCCATAAAATCATAAGTTTTAAAGTTTCTTTAATTTTTCCAATAGCATTTAGTGAATTTGTAAAAGTTGTAGATAAGGTTGCCCAAAAAGTTGATATGGAAAAAAGATAAAAAGATAGCAGTGCAGGTTCCCATTTTTTAGAAACTACATGATCAATCAAAGATGGAGCAAGTGCTAACATGCCAAAAAGCACAGGGTATACAAATAGGGTGGTTAAAAAAAGGGATTTTTCTAAACTACTTTTTAAAGCCTTGGGATCGCTTTGTAACCTGGAAAGCGTTGGAAAACTTACTCTTATTATAATAGTCATTACTTCAAGTGGTAAAAAAGCCAAATTTTGAGCCCAAGTTACATAACCTATTCCGGTTGTACCAATAATTTTTGCAATAATAAGAGGGGTGAGCCGATCCTTAATAAGTGCTAAAATAGCGTTTGCTTGAAACGGCACTCCAAAGACAAGAAGAGTTTTGGCAGCCTGTTTTGATAATCCAAGTCCAATTTTCCATGGGGCAATAATATAGATTAGGATTGCACCCAAGCCGGAGCGCACAATTGAAGCAACGGAAAAAGCCCAAATCCCAAACCCCTGGAAGACTAAAATAACAAGCAAAAGATTAAATGCTAAAGTTTCCAAAACTTCAACCGTTACGAGCGGACCAAATTTTAGTTCCCGTTCCAAAAGTACCGAAGGAATTACTTTAAGTGAAGTTATAAAAAAAGATCCGGCAAGGGCGCGAATAAGCCAAGCTCCAGCCTCATCAAGTTTATAATAGGAAGAGATCATCGGTGCAAAAAGCATAAGTAAAATCACTAAGATTAAAACCAAAATTTGTTGAATTGTAAAAGAAGTCTTTAAGTCATAATCGCTAACTTTATCTTTTTTTTGGATAATAGCTGCTGCAAGCCCTATATCAGAAAAAAAACTAAAAAAAGCAATTACGGCAACTCCAATATTAAAAATTCCTAACGTCTCTACCGGCAAAAACCGGGCTAGAACTAAATTAATAGTGACAAAACTTATTACTTGCAGAGCTATTCTTCTAAAAGTAAGGCTAAAAACCCCTTTTATTGCTCTTTTTGAAATAGTATTTAAATTTAAGGATTCTTCCATTTTTTAAATAGAACCATGATTAGTATAATTAAACTGGCAAGAGATATTATATTTGCAAAAATTCGAATGGGGGTATTGTAAAGCTTAGCAAAAATCGTATGTTTACCGGAGTACACTCCAAAAGTCGGTTGTCCTAAATCATTTTCGTTATCAAATTTTATTTCTTTTCCATTAACAAAAACCTTCCATTTTGGAAAATCAATAATTGGAAGTCTCAAAGTCGCGTCATTACTTACTGAAACATCCGCATATAACCAGTTTGTTCCCTTTTTAAAATTAGAAACCTGAGCTTCACCTTTTAATACCTCAATAGTTTCGGGAGCAGGACCACCGGGTGGAAACTTGGCGGTTTTTGGAAGATAATCAAAAATTCCTGCAGTACGCTGAAGATCCCACAAGGCTCCGCTAAGTTTCTCTTTATCAGTTAATGGAACAACCTTTTCAATTGTGAAATATGATTGGTATACAACAAAAAGTCCTACCATAGAAACCATAACTAAAGCTAGTAGTAATTTTTTTCTCATATCAAGTACAAAAAAACTCCCTATCGACAGTGAAGAAACAAATATTGTAACTGATAAAAATCTCCACGGGAATTGGAGAGTTTGCAAAATTGTGATTTTTTCCCATATAGGATTAGATCTTGGATGTATTAAAAAGGCTGATGCCCAAAAAATAAGAAATAAAAATATTAAAACTATACTTTTTTCTCTCTGCGTTTTCCAAAAAATAATAATTAAAGGAATAGTAAAAAGAAGTCCTCCCCAATGTAACCAACCAATCTGAAAAGACATCCCATCACCAATTCCCCAAACTGATCCACCGTAACCCCAGAATGTGGAAATAAACATTTGATGTAGAGAAACAAAATGAGCAAGATAATTAAAATAACCAATAAACAATGTTTCGAGATGAACCAGTTTCCCCTCAACTAAAACCGGAAGTGTGAAAAACGAAGCGATCCCTAATCCCCATAAACCTCCTATTATAAGCCTTGGTATTGACTCTAGATTTTTAGTTTGCCATAAATGTATAAGAGCCCAAACTCCCATAATTGGGGTAAAAATTAAAGCCATGGGATTGTGCGACATTAAAAATAGAGCTGAAAAAATAGCTAATAATGTAATATTTTTAAGTTCTGGCTTTTGAATAACCCTTGCTATAAAAAGAAAAACAGCAGGAGTCCAGGCTAGCGACCAACTCTCTGACATTGCCCCTCTTACATAAACATCAACCGCATGATACGGAGCATAAAGATAGAAAAGAGCGCTTATTAAACCCCCTAAGCTCCCCCACAAAAATCTTCCAAGAAAAAACATAGTTATTGCCGAAACTAAAAAACTTAAAATAAAAACTATTTTTACTGACCAAATTAAACTAAATCCTATTGCATGAATAGCTTCACCCAGATAATATGGCATGACTGGATAGAAGTTAAATAAAGGATAACCAAAACCATAACCCATATCAGGAACGAAGCGGCAGGGGATTTGTCCATCTCTCAAACACTTATCCATTTGATAAATCCTCATGATTTGTAGATCATCATGCATGCCAAAATATCCCGGCTGGAGGAGTGTAGAAAAAGAAGGTATAGAAAACAGCACTAAAATGATCAACCATTTCATGGCATTACCTGATATATTACTATCATATCCTGAGGCCTTTCATCCAATGGTTTTGCCTTAGGATATTCTTTAATTAATTTCGTGCCATCTATATTTTGTCCTACTCTATTTCTATTAGCAACATAATAAACAGTGTTTTCTTTTGTTGCCTCACGAAGTTTTGCGGAAATTGTTGCACCTTCCCCTATTACCGGAATACCTTTCTTTTCCAGATAAATTTGTAAACCATCTGGCAACGTTCCAAAGTATCCTTCTGTCCCAACTAAAACCGGCCCCTTACTCTTTGCTTCTATCAAAAATAAAGCTATTTCTTTAAAACCATACCCTGCAGTCCACTCTTCAAAATAACCTATTCTTTCTGCTTTTGGTAAAGGTGCTTTCTCAGGGTTAGTTAAAAGTAGATAATTAAAATAAATCGGCCAAGCTGAAATAATTAATATAACCGTTATAATATTTATAAATTTTATGGATTTTAAAACTCTCTCTACCCCAAACCCAACTAAAAGAAGAAGCGGAGGAATGGTAAAAAGTAAATACCTGGCTGTAAAAGTTTTTAAAATTGCCATCTGAATAAGAAGTGGGATAAGAAACCAAATTAAAATTACCCAGCCAATTTTATTTTTATCTTTAATAACCCAAGCTACCCCAAAAATCCCAAATATCAAAACCGGCCAAGATAATAGGGCATGGAACCAGTCGGAAATATCACCTAGATGGGGTAAAAATGGATCAAAGGGCTGACTAAGAAGAACTGATGGAGAAAAAGTATAGTCTGCATTTCTGGAAGAAAGTTGGGGGAAGTTTGGACCCAGGCGCAAAAGATTATATAAACCAAGAGCTATTCCAATAGCAACTATCCAAAGCAAAGTTAACTTTGCCCTAAATTTACTTGCTAGAGCACTTGTCGGAAGAAGGAATAGATTAACTATGGCTGGAGTTTTAGTTAACATACCTCCGCCTAAAAGAAATCCTAAAATCATGGCTAAATCTAATCTTTGATATTTGGCTAAAAGTAGGGCAAAATTAAGACTCCATATAGAAAAGCTGGCAAACATAGAATCAACTAAGGCCATCCGGTCAAAAAAAACAGTATAAGGGACTATTGCATATATAAATGCACCCCAAAGACCTATTTTAGAGGAGAAAAATTTCCATCCTAAAAATCCAACCCCCAAAAGGGTCGCAAAACCTGAAAATACAGAAACTATTCTTCCTGCAAATAGGGGGTCTTCAAAGATTTTCAAAGCTGGCATAACTGACCACATAAATAGGGGAGTCTTACCATCTGATAAAGGAAGAAATCGCAGAGTTGGCTCGGCTCTCATAACCTGGGCCCAGCGAATATAAATTGCCTCATCTGCAAAAATCGGCTGAAGGGTGAGGTTGGGTAGTCTTAGGGCAAAATAGAGCAGAATTATTAATATCCCAATAATAAGTTCAAATTTATAACCCGCTAAAATCTTCACCTTAAAATTATATCAGTAAAGACATATCCTTTGTCTACTTTTTTAGGATTAGAAATTTATCCCGGTCGGTTTTGAGGATTTCGTATTTATCTTTATACTGCTTTACTAACTCCAATCCATCTTGTTTGGTAATTAATAAAAACTTTTCATCCCCGGCAAACTTTGCAAGAATTTCACCGTGGCTTAATTTTTTAACTATTTTCCCTGAATAAAAAATGGCTGTTTGTTGAAAATCGCCATCTATATAAAATGGTTCACTATATTTAGAGGCTTCTTTGGAAAGTATTGCTTCATCAGATATAAAGGCCGGAATATTTATAAACTGGAACCAAGCTTGCCTTATTTGCATACCGGAAAAATAAATACTTACTGCGATTAAAACTACTCCAACTATTATCCTATTTATTTTTAATTTTTCCATTAAACTAAATCCAAAACCAAAAAATGCCAAAATTAAAATAGGATGAAGTGGAATTAGATGCCATATATGGACCTTATGTGAAAAAATGGCAGGAATTAAAAAACTAAAAAAGAATGCAGCTAAAATAATAAAACTTTTTCGTCTAAAAAATACTCCACCAAATATTCCCAAAATTCCCGGCCAAAACCATTTCCCTATTCCAGAGTGCAAATATTCTTTTATCAATAAAAAATTTGCCTGGAAATCTGTCTTTACATCAACTCCAGGAAGTCCAATCCCTAAGTAATGTGACAAAAAGTTTGGGGAATATATTAACTGATTTATTAGCCACCCACCTACTATCAAAATAAATAAAACACCTGGCCCAAAAAACTCTTTTATTGAATATTTGGTTTTCCAAAAAATAATAATTAGAGGGGGAATTAACGTAATCGGAATTAAAGTTTTGGTTAAAAACAAAAATGACAAACTAACTGACCAGGGGAGTAAGAATTTTTTTTCTTTTGAAGCTTTAACTGCTAAATAAATTGTTAGTAAAAAGAAAAAGGTTAGGATAACATCCAAGTTTCCCGAACGAGCTCGAAATAAAAACCAAAAAGATGAGGGGAGGGCCAAAGCCGAGGCAAATCCCACTATCCTACTGTTAAAAAATTCTTTTCCTAAAAGAAATAAAACCACCATACTTAAAAGCCCTAAAAAAGCCGGTATAAACCGCACAGCAAGTTCATTACTGCCCAATATTTTTTCTGAAATAGCAATTAACCAAAATCCTGCCGGTGGATGATCAATATAAGCATCGCCGTTCCATGAAAGGTGCAAAAAATCTCCTGTTTTCAGAATATTTCTGGCAATATCCCCATACCAAGCTTCATCAAAAGAGCCCAAGCTAGATTCCCCAAGTTTGTAAAAAAATACAGGTGCGGAAAAAAGAAGTAGCAAAATTATTAAAACATCAGGCCAATATTTTTTCATCCATATTTTCCTTTGAAATCATCCCAGCGAATTCGCAACATATCATAAATTGCAGCCAGGGAATCTTTCACAACTTGAACTCTCTCTGTCCCAACATAATGCCACTCTACCTCAACCTCTGCAATCCGAAACCCAAGTTTTTTAGCCAGATATAAAATCTCAACATCAAATCCGGCATTAACTGCTCCCCCTTTAAAATGCAATACCCCCCATTCATTTTTAATTTTGGGAAAAATTTCTTCAATTGCTTTTTTAGTAAAAGCTTTAAATCCACACTGGGTGTCATTAAATGGCAGGCCCAATAAAATATTTCGTGCAACAGAAAACCCCCAAGCTGTTAATTTCCGCAAGATTGGTGCCCCTTTTCTGCCGTGTCTTGATCCAATCACAATATCAAATCCTTCTTCAAATTTTGGACTTAAATTTCTCCATTCCTTAAGCGGAGTAGCTTGATCCATATCTGTAAACAGGGCAATTTCCCCTCTTGCTGCCAAGAGTCCTATCATAACAGTATAAGCTTTCCCCCCATGTCTATTTTCAATCAATCTAAAATTACTTTTATCTTTAATTTCCTTTTTTATAATTTCCCGACTTCCATCTGTTGATCCATCATCAACAACCAAAACCTCATATGAAAAATCAACTCCCTTTAAATAATCCCATACCTCATCAAGTACGCCTTTTTTAAGATTTCTTATCTCATTATAAACAGGGATAATAATTGATAATTTAAAGTTTTCCATATTAGTTTGGTTTACCACTTGGATTAGCTACTAACTTATATACCTTAATCCCCATGAATTTTTCTTCCTTTTCTATTTTTGCCCAGCCAAAACCGGCAATTTCATATTTTGGATGGTTAATTGGCTCACACTCCGCATCCTCACAAACAACGAAAAGTTGATCCGTCCTTTTAACTTGAACCGGATCGGGTTTATGTCCAAAAATACCAAGATAAAATTGGTAAGCGCTGTCATAATTGCTTTTGGCAATTAGGGCGAAATTAAACGATTTATCCTGACTTTCAGCTATAACAAATCTTGCAATATCCTGAGTTCTTTGTAATTGTTTATTTGGCGAATGCTGAAGCGGAGATTTTTGTAAATTTACGAAAGTAAGGATTATAACCAAAATCCCAACTCCCCCCACTACCCATTTTTTGTTCCATGAAATAAGCGATCCTAAGAGTAAAAACGGTACGGGGTTTAAAAACCCGAGATAATGATCATAAATAGATTGTTTATAAAGAGTTAATCCGCAAATTCCAATAACTAACCATACACCTAATACTAAATATTGCCATTTTAAAGCCTTTCCTTGAAACTTCATCACTACGGCAGTTATAAGTGGTATAAGAATTAAAATGGAAACCAGCGGAGTTAACCAGGGATTCTCACCACTTAAAAATCTCCCAACCAAAGCATGATTGTATATTGGTCCTACTCTTTCTAGCGTATTAATAGGATTTAAATTGACCGTTGTTTCTCTTTGCAAGAAAAAAGTTGATATTGCCCTATAATTTAAAAAATTGTGTTTTAAATCAAATATTAAAAGTGGTGACATTAAAAGCAAAAATGCTAAAATTGCCCCTAAGGTTCCACCGAATAAATGTTTTCCCGCCATCTTTTTCCTCAAAACAAGTGTTGTTTCATAAATCCAAAGCAAACCAATAATCGGTATTAAAATCAAAGCCAGGTAATGCATTTGGACTGCGAAAGCAACAGAGACTCCAGTTAAAATAAGCCAGTAAAAGTTCCTACTTCTGTGGACTTTAAAAATTCCTAATATTGCCAGGAGTGCAAAAAAAGGAGTTGGGTTAGGATTCCAGGATGATCTTGAATAAACAATAGTGACTGGTGAAACAGCATACAAAAAAGCAGAAATTGCCCCGGCCCATTTTCCAAACCAACTCCTGCCCAAATAATAAATAAGAGCTACTATTAAAACTCCAATTAAAGCAACCTGCGCAGCTGCTGCTACCGGATTTAGCCAGAAAATAGTCATCGGGATAGTCATCATATAATAATAAAGCGGTCCCAAATAAATATTCCCAATTGAGGTCGGGGGACCAAGCAAAGGAATATCCCCTGTTTCTAAAATTCGCTTTATCATGAGTGCATCTCTACCCTCATCGCCCAAAAAAGTCATATATTCGGGTAGTCTCCAAAATCGCAAAATCGCAGCAAAACCCAAAATTCCCATTACTAAAAAAAACTCTTTTTTATCCAAGAATTTCCACCAAAGCCTTAAAAGATCCAAATAAGAGTTTATAATTACAGCCAAATTTGCGCCAGTTGGTTTGCCTGCAGTTCTTGGATAGTGATTAACTCCAACTTGGGTAGTCTTGAACCCGTATTTTTTTATCTTTATAGCAAGTTCTGCGTTTATCATCCCACCTCTTTTTGATTCTAGTCTTGGAATTTTCTCCAAAACACTTTTTTTTATCATCTTAAAACCACAATCAACATCTTTAAGACGCAATCCAAAAAATAAAAACAAAGAGACAGCCCAACCTTTAGCAAATAAGGATCTAATGGGATGATCCTTACGTTTTATCCTATATCCAATGACAAAATCGCTATCTTCAATTTTTCCCAAGAATTTCTCAACCTCTGCAAAATCAAATTGACCGTCTCCGTCGTTGTAACAAATCGTGTCAAACTTAGCATTATAAAATCCTGATTTTAAAGCTTCCCCGTAGCCTAAATTTTTTTGGTGATGAATTACTCTAATTCTGGGATTTGATTTAGCCAGAAAATCTGCAACCTCCGCAGTTTTATCAGATGAACCATCGTTAATGATTAGAACCTCGTATTCTAAGTTCAATTTCTCAAGTACAGAAACTGCATTTTTAACAGTATCCTCAATGGTTTGTTCCTCGTTGTAACAAGGAAAGAATACGGAAAGATTTTTAACCATTTCTTAGAGTGTAGCACAGCATATTTTTTTCTGCTATGATTTTAGTATCATGTCAAAAACTCTAAATCATTTATCTATCATCACCGGACTCATCCTTATTTCAACCTTTTTAGTCTGGCTACCCCATTTATTATCCATTAGTAATTTTTGGGGGCTAAATTTTTCTAATGGATTTAATACAATTTATAGAAATTTTGACGGATTGGAATATGTAATTATTGCTAAAACTTTTTATGATCCTAGCTTAATCGCGCAGATACCTCAATCTCTTCCTTCAAATTATTTTGCTTCCCATTTCCCTGGATACCCACTATTAATTGTAGCCTTTGCACCATTTCTAGGCTTTCTAAAATCTATGCTTTTTGTTTCCATTCTATTTACTATATTTTCTACTTGGGCATTTTATTTTCTTGTTCGCGATTTCAAACTAACACCCAATCCATTACTTTTATCATTAGTTTTTTTATTTCTGCCTGCCCGATGGATTATTGTCCGCTCAATCGGTTCTCCTGAACCCATTTTTATCTTTTTTGTTATTCTCTCTTTGTATTTTTTTCTAAAAACTATACCCCAAACCCTAAATCCTAAACCCTATATCTGGCTTTCTGCTATATTCGCTTCCCTCTCCCAACTCGTTAGACCACCAGGAATATTACTTGGTATTGCCCTTGGACTCTATATCTTGTGGCAAGCTTACCAGAGGAAATCCATAAGATACATTCTTTCTTTCTATCCCCTAATACTCATACCTCTTACACTTCTTTCCATATTTTATTTATTTTCAGTGCAATTACATGATTTTTTTGCTTACTTTCATTCCGGGGACAATATTCATTTAACTTTTCCTCCATTGCAGATTTTTAATGCTAATCAGTTTTGGGTTGGAACAATTTGGTTAGAAGATGTAGTTTATATTTTTACCTTAGGACTTTTGGCAGGACTGCTACTTATTAAACAAAAACTTTATCCTTTTGCCTTTTTACTTTTTACCTATCTTTTGGCTTCGATGTTTGTTGCCCACAGGGATATCAGCCGTTATACTCTCCCCATTGCCCCATTTGTAATTATTGCCTTCCAGCATATCTTAGTTTCCAAAGAATTTAAAATAGTCCTGGCAATTCTGGCAATTGCACTTTATCTATATTCCCAAAACTACATCCTTTCAAACATCGCCCCAGTTCCCGATTTATCCTATTACGACTAGTAACTCTATTAAATTTCCTCCCTTTTCCAGGTAAAAAAGTGATTCACGGTAATGGTTCAGAAGTTTCCAAAACTTTTATTGTTCGAGGCTGAAAGCTGAGAACTAAAAATCTTAAAGACTTCTCGCTACGCTCGAAGAATAAGTTCCTTTGTTAAATCCTGAACTATTACAATTCACGGTATTGATTATATCATAATATCATGTTATTATAATATCATGATTACTTCTAATGTTCGGCTTTCTGAAAAAGATTATCAAAAATACCGTATAATTGCTCTTAAACAAAAAAAGAGCTTTGCGCAGTTAGTTCGTGACTCCTTGGAGAGAGCAAATTGGACTTTTGAAGATAGAAAAAGTAAAGAAAATCGCAAGAAGGCTGCTGATGATATTCTAAACGAAAGAGGGTTTGACCCTGGTAATATTTCCATCCGTGAAGCTATTGAAAAAGGCAGGAAGTATGAATGAGAACCGTTATTATTGATGCTTCGGTTGCAATTAAATGGTTTATTAAACATGAGGAAGGTAAATTTCAAGCCTTACATCTATTAAAGAAGTTTAAATCCGAAGAGCTTGAATTTATAGTTCCCGATCTTTTATTCTACGAGGTGACAAATGCTTTTAAAACATTCATCAGCGCAAAGAGAATATCTTTTGTTATAGGTAAAAGATATCTTAAAAAACTCGTTGGGCTTAATTTAATTACTATTAGTTATTCAGAACTAATAGATCTTGCCTTAAATTTATCTAACAAATTTGATATAACTATCTACGATGCCAGCTATTTAGCTTTAGCAAAACTTCAAAATTTACCTTTCTACACAGCAGACCAAAAACTTCTTAGTAAAATCTCTTCAAATTTTAAAAATGCACATTATTTATTAGATCTACAAACTGAAACTAATTAGCAATTTTACCACTTGTTCACCATATAGAAGATATTATCAAGGAGGGACATCATTATAAAAGATAAAATTATCCTTATAAATACCGGAAAAGGATTAATGTAATCAATTTTCCTCCCTTTTCCAGGTAAAAAAGTGATTCATTAGGAAATTCCAAACCATAACTGGAGGTATCGTTGCAAAAAAATACAAATTATAATACTGTAAACTAAATGGGCCAAACCTCCAAATTCCATCACCATATAAAATATGCAGGAACTTGACAATTAAAACTCCAATTGCCAATCCTCCAAAAGAAACCGTGTTAAAAATTAAAAGCTTTTTCCAAAAAGTATTTTTAGTTTTTCTTTTTCTAAAAGTCCAGAGATTATTCCATGAAAAATTATTTAAAATTGCAATTTCTGTTGAAATTGCTTTTGAGGTTGCAGGTCTTATACCGAAGATGGCAATAAAAATATTGTAAAAAATAAAATCAACAACTGTACCTATAAACCCAACTGTACCAAATTTTATAAAAGTCTTAGATCGTCTTGCCCAATACAAAACCGGCATTTTTATACCAATTCTCGATAAAAACACTTCGATACCGTATCCGAAAATATCAATAATGTAATTTGCTATTTCGTTTTTTGATCTATCAGCGCCTCTTTTTCTAAAAGTAATTGGCACTTCAACCATTTTTGCGCCTGCTCTATATGCTTCAACCACCGCAGCAGGTTGGATTAAGAATGTGGTTCCATGCCATGGAATAGCATCCCAATCCATCCTTTCATAAAGGTTGCGAGAGTAAGCCTTAAAAGATGGTGTGAAATCAGTAATTTCCCAAATACCTGTTAAGATTCTCATTGCAAGAGAGGATCCAAAACTAAATAGTTGTCTCATTGGAGAAATTCTATTTGAGCCACCTTCTATAAATCTTGAACCCTGAACATACTCATAACCTTCTTCAATTTTTCGCAAAAACTTGGGAATATCAGCTGGATCATGTTGCAAATCAGCATCAATTTGCATTAAAACATCTGCATTTAAATTTTTTAGGGCGAAGTCGTAACCCTTGACTATGGCCAGGCCCAGACCTCTTTCCAAAACATCCAGAAAATGCACCTTAGAATTTATACTTGCAAACTTTGCGGCAATTTTACCGGTCCCATCCGGAGAATGACTATCTGTCACCAAAACATGAATATCAAAACCCGGGACTTTTCCATTTTGAGCCAGGATTAATTTAATAACCTTCTCGATGCTACCCTTTTCGTTATAAGTTGGAGCAAGAATAACAACTTTTTTTATGTTTTCCACTATAGCTAGATTTTAGAGTATTTAGGAAAATAATGCCAGATCGCTATCAACCATTGTTTTAACCAATTTCTCAAACGGATAATCATATTCCCATCCTAATTTTTCTCTCGCCTTTGCTGGATTTCCGCATAATGGGCCAGTTTCTAAAGGTCTAATAAATCTTGGATCTTTTACTACATGGTCCTTCCAATCCCTACCCACATGCCTAAAAGCTATATCTACCAATTCTTCTATTGTATGTGTTTCACCAGTTGCTATTACATACACATCCGGCTCGTCCTGCTGTAACATTGACCACATAGCTGGGACATATAATGGAGCATAGCCCCAGTCCCGTTTAGGATGTAAGTTGCCCATGTGTAATTTCCAATCACGCGTTACGATAGGTACCCCTTCTTCATTAAGTGGTGGATTTTTGACTTTATTTTCAATACATGCCACTGCAATTGAAACTTTGCGGGTTACATATTGAGGTCCACGCCTCGGGCTCTCATGGTTAAATAATATTCCACAACTAACAAATAGCTTATCGTCTCCCTCTCGTAAAATCCTCGCGTTATCATGAGCCATGTGTTTCTGTGTTCCATAAGGATTATTTGGTTTAAAAGGGGTATTTTCATCTTGAGGTATTTCCTTAGGCTCGCCATACATTTCTGAAGAAGACGCCTGGTAAACCCGAACATCATGACCACGTGACCTCAGTCTTAAGGTAGACTCAAACACTCTTATTGCACCTAATGCATTTATATCAGCTGTGTATACTTTTCGTTTAAATGATTCCGCTGGTGCAGCTTCCGCTCCTAAGTTATATATTTCATCTGGTATAAACTCCGAAATTGCAGCTTCAATTGATCTTTCATCTCCTAAGTCACCTCTAAAAAAACGGATATCTCCACGTAATCTCTCCACGTTACCTAGATGCCCTGTGCTACTACTTCTAACAAATCCTCCTACTTCATAACCTTTGTTTAGTAAAAATTCAGCCAAATAAAACCCATCCTGGCCCGTAATACCTGTTATGAAAGCTCTTTTCCTTTCAGTCATAGTTAAAGTAGAATGCCGTAGAAAAATATTAAGGCAAGAGCAGCAATCAAAAAGTATTCTACCATAATCTCAAGTTTTAAAGTTTTATCATTTAAGTGATAGGAGAAAGCCCAGATTAG
The DNA here is from genome assembly GCA_964362265.1 of uncultured Gammaproteobacteria bacterium. Lineage (GTDB taxonomy): Bacteria > Patescibacteriota > Microgenomatia > Daviesbacterales > UBA10151 > CAYIDT01. The sequence continues at coordinate 23,664 of CAYIDT010000002.1, forward strand.
ATAAAATAAAACCAGGGTTACCAGTATCCCAAACTGAGCTAAAGCAACTGCTTGAAATTTCAATACCAAAATTAGGGCCAGGAAAGCAGCCATTAGAATCAAGAAAATACTGTGTTTATGTATCTTATCTAAAATTTTCATATACAAAAGACAAACCGCTTCCAATATCTCCCCCACTAGTTGTAATTATGGCTGCGCCGGCCACTCCCAGTATTGCCATATGAGCCATATGATAAGAGGCAATTCTAAAAACTCCCCGCCGCTTTAAACAAAAAAGATCCAGTAAAAGAAGAGTCGATACTAACCCAATCATAAAAAGTCCCAAGGTTCTAGAAACTTTAAGAGGATTAATGAGAGCTCCTTCATTTTGCGCACCGGCAGTTCCTTTAATGAAAAAAGGTACGCTTTCTTCATATTCTTTTGGTCCAATCTTTGTTGCATTTCCTAAAAGCTTTCCTTCTGGATTTGGTAAACTTGCTAAAGGTGAGGTTGTCCCAAACATTTGAACAACAAGCGTAGTTTTTTGCCCATTTATTATCCCGTCTTCGACGGCTATCCCAACATCTTTATATTTTGGATTAAGTAAGTTTTCCCTATGTGACGGGGAGTTCATCCAAGCTTCAACAACATCTTCATTATTTTCAAAATTTTTAGCCAAATTTTCTCCGGCAAACGTAAATCTATAATCGGAACTTAAAATAAAATCCCAGGGTTTTTTCCCAGTGGGAGAAAAATGTGCCCAATAGTTCTCGAAAAACATATTAGCTGACTTTAAGGTTGCTGCACTATTTAATGAGGTATTTTCAGATAAAGGCTGCAGCCCTTTTTTTTCTCTCTCAACATTAGTTAACTCAATAATTCCTTGAACAGTTATATTGGAAGAAATACCTAATATCCCGGGGTTCGTAAACTCAATTATTTTAAAGCTTGCTTGAAGCAGTACAAAAATCAAAAGATACAAAGCTAGCGCTTCTAAAGATAGTAAATGAGCCTTTTTGTGAGTATCCCGATGAGGGATAAAAAACTTATGCCACTGCATATAATCAGTATACCAAATCTACTTCCATCTTCTTTCCATTAACAGGAATCCCAAGAGAATATCCCAGCGCATTGGCTACAGATACCCCAACCCTTATTCCTGTAAAAGATCCTGGTCCAGTTTCCACTTCAACCTCTTCCAAATTACCGAACATCAATTTTTTTCGATCGAGAATTTTTGATATCAGTGGCAAAAGTACTTGTGATCCATATTCATTTTCCTCAGATAAACTCTTTATCACCTCCCCATCCTTTTTTAAAGAAACTACAATCTGCTTTTGATCTTTGGTATTAATATACAGAACCATTGAATAATTTTAACATAAGCGACATATTTACAGATGATATATAATTTCAGCATGGAAGAAGTTAGATCCAAACTGGAAGATTTAAAAGAAAGATTTAACAAAGCCTTCCGATCAATTGATTGGGAGGCAATGCAGCGGGAAATTTCCCAGCTTGAGGCAAAAACCATGCAGCCGGGATTTTGGAGAAACCCACAAAAAGCCACTAAAATCTCCCAGGATTTAGCAGAGAAACAAAAAACTCTCGAAACGCTGGAAAATTTAGAAAAAAGAATCAGCGATGCGCTGGAACTTTCAGCTGACATATCCATGGTGCAAGAACTGCAAAACGAAACAAGCCAACTAGAACAACTCTTAAAAGAATTTGAACTAAAAACTTTTCTTTCAGGGGAACATGACAGCTCCGATGCCATAGTTTCTATTCATTCAGGAACAGGCGGAACCGAAGCCATGGATTGGGCAGCCATGCTTGTCCGTATGTACCAGAAGTTTTTTGAAAAAAAGGGCTGGAAGTTTGAAATAACAGATGAAAATCCTGGAGAAGAAGCAGGTTATAAAACTTTTTCCATGATCGTACACTCTGCTTTTGCTTATGGGTACCTCAAGGGTGAAGCAGGAACCCATAGGCTTGTTAGACAATCCCCATTTAATGCTAATAATTTGCGCCAAACTTCTTTTGCTTTAGTTGAGGTTCTCCCTGTCATTGAGGACTTAACTGAGATTGAGATTAAAGAGCAAGATTTAGAATTTGGAGCTTTTCGCTCTGGTGGCGCCGGAGGGCAAAATGTCAATAAAGTTAATACTGCTGTTAGATTAAAGCATATTCCAAGCGGAATTGTAGTAACTTGTCAAACACAACGTAGTCAGCTTCAAAATCGGGAAAATGCCTTGAAAATACTACAAGCCAAACTTTGGGTTTTAAGAAAGGCTCAGGATAAAAAATTCAAGGAAGCGTTAAAAACCACAACCCAAGCTTCATGGGGAACTCAAATCCGCTCATATGTACTTCACCCATATAAAATGGTTAAAGATCTGCGTTCTCAAGCTGAAACTTCCAACGCCGATGCTGTACTAAATGGTGATCTGGATTCATTTTTAGAAGCAGAAATCAGATTAGTTGACTTATCATCTATATAATTGTTAATATAACTTTTATGGAGGAGAAAGCACAAAACTTAATCAAACCATTTACTTTACCTTCTAACTTCTTTAAGATCGCTCTTGCAGCTGTGGTGCTCTCAGTGCTTACTGGAGGATTAACTGGTATTCTACTTTCTAAAACGCGCTCAAATGCCGTTTCTCCCAAAACCTCAACTAATGGACTGCGGACTGCTCAGCAAGATACTCGTACTTTTAGGGATTTCGCAGAAGGCACTATTAAGAAAAAGCAGGTTAAAAACGGTGAGTATTCGGAAGGGACACATATTTTAGAAAGAGCGGGCGCAAATCCAGTAGCGCTAACTTCATCCGTGGTTGATCTTTCATTATATGAAGGCAAAAAAATTAAAGTATACGGAGAAACCCAAAAAGCACTACAAGAAGGCTGGCTAATGGATGTTGGAAAAGTTGAAGAATGATCGAAAATGATCAAATTCGAAGATATCACCAAAAAATTTGGTTCCACCTTGGCACTAGATGAAATCTCCCTTCAAATAGAAAAGGGGGAATTCATTTTTTTGGTTGGCCCATCTGGTGCTGGTAAATCAACTATTCTTCGAATATTAACTCATGAATTAATCCCAACCTCTGGTAAAGTTTTTGTTGAGAACATAGATATTACCAAACTCAAAAGCGCTGATATTCCAAATCACCGGCGAAAAATCGGTTTTATTTTTCAGGATTTTAAGCTGTTGGACGATAGAACTGTTTTTGAGCAGGTGGCGTTAACTTTGGAAGTTTTAAGAAAAACTAATGAAGAAATAAAAAAAGAGGTTGAGCATATTCTAAAATTGGTTGATATTTGGGAAAAAAGAAATCTTTTTCCAAGACAGCTATCAGGAGGGGAGGGTCAGCGAACTGCCATTGCCCGGGCTATTGTAGGAAAACCGGATTTACTCTTAGCAGATGAGCCAACAGGAGATTTGGATCCCCAAACTGCCTGGGGTGTCATTCAGCTTTTAAACGAAATAAATTCTTGGGGTACAACTATTATAATGGCTACTCACAACCAAGAAATTGTAAATACTTTGAAGCGACGTGTAATATATTTGAAGGATGGAAAGATAACCAAAGATTTAAAAGAGGGAAAATATGAACTTCACTAGATACCTTGAATATACCAAACGTAATATAAGACGTTCACCTTTTCAGGCTATGACTGCCTCAATGGTGATGTTTTTAACATTTCTTTGTTTAACCTTATTTTTGGTTTTGGCTGTCGGATCACAAATGATTCTGCGCTTTTATGAGAGTAAACCTCAAGTAATTGCCTTCTTTAAAGATGGTACGACAGCCCAAGATATCCAGACCATTCAAAAAGCGTTATCAGCTGAGAGTAAAGTCTCTCAAACAAAATATATATCAAAAGAAGAGGCCTTAAAAATTTATAAAGAAAGAAATAAAAACGATCCAGCGCTTTTAGAGCTTGTTACTGCCAATATTCTGCCTGCATCACTTGAGATTTCAACTCAGGCTCCAGAAGATTTAAAGGAAGTTGCAGAGATTTTAAAAAGAGAACCTGTAATTGAGGAGGTAATTGTTCCAGAAGATGTGGTTGCAACATTAACTGCCGCTACTAGAATTATCAGAATTATCGGAAGCTCTGTAGTTTTGTTTATGATGTCCTTTGCAACTCTTGTAATTTTGATGGTGGTTGGATTTAAAATTCGGCTTCGCCGGGATGAAATTTCCATCATGAGGCTTATCGGAGCATCATCTTCTTTTATTCGTACTCCATTTTTAATGGAAGGAGTGTTTTATGGCTTGGTTGGGGCTTGCCTATCTTGGATTATTGTCTACCTTCTACTTTGGTATTTTACTCCCTTTTTACAAGGTTATCTTGGCGAGGTTAAACTTTTGCCGGCTAATCCTTTATTTATGCTAGCTCTTTTAGGACTTGAGCTTGTAATTGCTTTTATTGTAGGAGGGTTGGGTTCACTCGGAGCTGTCAGAAGATATCTGCATATATGAGGTTTAGGTATTTATGGGTAGATTTATTATCAATGTTAGTATAATCTTAATTCTATTTCTATCTTTCCTTTTCTATCTTCCCACTTCCCATGTCCATGCCCAGTCAACAGAAGAACTTTCCCAGAAACTTCGTGCAAAACAAGAGGAGATTGCTAAGCTCGAGGCTCAACTTGAAAGTGCAAGAACCCAGGAAAAAACTTTAAAGAAGCAGCTCGATCTAATTGATGGCCAAACTAAAATTACCGAGCTTAAAATTGAAGAGACTAATTTAAAGATTGAAAAGCTGAAAAGGGAAATTGCAGATTTATCCAATAGGATCGAGAGGATTTCGGGATCAGTTGATAAACTTTCACAAATTTTACTTGAGCGAATTGTCAAAACTTATAAATATAGCTCTATTAGTACATTAGATCTTCTCTTCTCTACTCATAGCTTGTCAGAAACCCTTGAGCGCCTTAAATATATTCAAACAGCTCAAGCAAACGATAAAAAAGTTTTATATGAGCTTCAAGCAACAAAAGCGACTTACAATGATCAAAAACAGGATAGACAGACAAGACAGGCTGGGGCTGAAAAACTAAATTTGGATTTAGAAAATTATAAAGTTCAACTTGCAGAACAAAAAACTGCTAAAGAAGAGCTGCTCCGGGTAACTAAAAATGATGAAGCAAGATTTCAGGGATTAATTGCCCAACTACGTGCAGAGCAGGAATCTATTGCCCGAGCTATTTCCAATATTGGAGTTAAGATTGGACCGGTTACTAAAGGTCAACAAATTGCAGCTATGGGCTCAACTGGATGTTCAACAGGTCCACATATTCATTTTGAAGTCTTTGAAAATGCAAAAGTTGAAGGGGGAAGTATAGTCGGTGGCCGAGTTAATCCACATAACTATCTTGATAATGGCAAAATAGGTTCACCGCTGGAAGGATATCCACCAGGTGATACTGTAATTACCACTGAATATGGAGAAGTTTATCATATTTTTGGTTTTCCTTCCGCACATACAGGATTAGATATTGCCCCTAAAGGTGGTGGGGGGTTAGGTAGACCCATTTATGCAGCTGAGAATGGTATTGCTTATTCTACTTCAGCTCCATGCAACTATAGCTTTGCTGGGGGATCTTCAGTCGGAAAAGGTGTAGTAGTTGACCATCAAAATGGAATAGTCACTTTGTATTGGCATATCCTTTAGTGATATTATT
>CAYIDT010000003.1:0-24830 GCA_964362265.1 uncultured Gammaproteobacteria bacterium
AACTGGTTTTTCTTCAAAGGACTCGTTTGGTACAAAGAATTTCCAGCAGAACATTTCCCACTTGGCAGACTAGTATTGTTACCAACACAATTATTGTCCAACTGGAGCTTTAGACTAGACCCTTTTGTAGCACTTTTGAGTGGAATACTTTGTTTAATTCTAATCTATCGCTTCGGCAAAAAACATCTCGCAAGTTACGGTACTATAGTCTCACTTTTATTTTTTACAATATTCTTCTGGTATTTCGCGACAGGAATTCTCTTTTTCCATGAGATATTTATTGGACTGCTGCTTCTGGCTTCCATTTATATATTATTCAATATGTACAGTGAGCAAGAGATTAGCCCGAAGAAACTTTTGACCTTAGGAATTTTATTTTCAGCAACCGAGCTGTCTGGACAAATTGCAACCTTATCTATAATAGCTATAGCTATTTCTTCACTTTATTTGATTAAAATTAAGTCTAGAAATCCAAAAAAATTCTTTAGGTCTATCACCATTGTTTTATTAGGAGTTGTTATCCCCTTTTTCCCCTTTTTAGTTTATTTCGCTGCAAATAATGCTTTGGTGGACTTTTTTTATTGGAATATACTTTACTACTTAACTTATGCTCAAGATGCTTCTAAAAATCTCTTAATACTGCCATATAAAATAATCTTAACTTTCTACTTGCCCTTAGCAGCTTTGGTCATTTTTACACCGGCAAAAAGAAATAGGAATTTTAAAAATATCTCACTGCTTTTGATCTCACTTTCCACTATACCAGGTGTAGTATTTAGTATTTTTCACTTCCATCATTTCAACTATGCACTACCTATACTTGCGCTAACAGGCGGCATGGTATTCACTAAAAAGTCCAGCAACAAAATACTAACAAATGTATTAAGGGCAGCTTTATTATTAACTTTACTTTGGATACTTGTAAATAAAATTTTACCCTGGCATCTTTCAAGAATAATTTACCCCTCTCTAAAAATTTATAATGTTGAAACAGTGCCTGGTGATAATACCCATGAAACAATCGAGTGGCTCCGCAGAAATACTTCACCTGATTCCCGAATTATGGTTGTGGGGACGCCAATTGTTTATTTTGCAAGCGACAGACTTCCGGCAAGTAGGCCGGCAAAAGGAATTCCCTACACTTGGACGCCTATAGAAAGTGTAAAACGCGAAATGACTTCAATGCCTCCGGATTATTGGGTAGTCGACAGAAGATTTCTAAATAGGGTTGCAATAAACAACAGTAGAGAGGATATACAACAGTTTGTAGATGAGGAATTAGCAAGATGTTTTAGCAAGGTTATTCAATACAATAACTGGGAAATCTGGCAAAAATTGTGTGAATAGAGATTTCATCATATGAATTTATCGATCATTATTCCGGTATTAAACGAAGAAAAAACAATTATTAAAACAATTAATAACGTTTTGAGACAAAAGGATGTTGGGGAAATCATTATTGTAGATGATGGCTCAACTGATAAAACTCCTAAAATTTTGCGAGAACTCAAAAATTCAAAGATTAAAGTTTTCACCCATCCCCAAAATAGGGGTAAGGGGGCAGCATTAAGAACCGCTCTTAAAGCTGTGTCTAAAGATTATATATTGCCTCAAGACGCCGATTTAGAATATAATCCCAATCAAATTGGATTATTAATGAAAATAGTTAGTCCCGACACCGCTGTCTATGGATCAAGAACTTTAGGTAAAAATAAAAGTGCATATATCAGAACCTATTTAGGTAATATTTTAGTCACAGGAGTTTTTAACATTCTATACAAACGGCGTCTAACTGATTCTTATACTTGTTACAAATTAATTCCAAAGAAGATTTTGCATGGTTTAAATTTAGATTCTGACGGTTTTGAAATTGAGGCTGAAATTACTGCTAAATTAGCCAAGAAGGGGGTAAAAATTGTCGAAGTGCCAATTCAATACTCTCCCCGAAAATATGAACAGGGCAAAAAAATCAAGGCTAGTGACGCCTTTAAAGGGGTTTTGAAATACTTAACCCTCAGATTTAGTTAAAGGTAAGCGGACCTGATATTAAAATGATGAATAGTTCAATATTTTTAGAAAAATTTCTTCAAAATTATCGCTTCAAAACAGCGAAGCCGTATCTAATTGGTGATGTTTTAGATTTTGGCGGAAACGACGGAGAGTTAAAAAAACTAGTTAAGGGCAAATATCTCGTCGTTAACTATAACTATTCCGTAATGGATAAAACTCATTTTGATACAATTGTAATTTTAGCAGTTATAGAACATCTTGATTTCGAAGAAGTATTTGATATTTTTCTGAAGTTCAAAAAAATTTTAAATAGCAATGGTAGAATTTTTCTAACAACACCAACTAAAATGGCAAGGCCGATTTTAGAATTCTGGGCACGTGTTGGAATTGTAGATAAAGGTAATATACTAGAACACAGACATTACTGGACCAAGAATGAGATCTATTGTTTAGCAAGGAAAACAGGCTTTGTAGTTAAGAGATATAAAAAATTTCAAATTGGATTTAACCAGTTCGCTATCTTTGAGCATCATTATCGTCATTGAAAAAATTTGTACCTGAGAATATAATATGTTTTTACAATGGTACTCCAAATTTATCTCTTGATCAATAAAATCTATATTCTCTTATGAAAATTTTAAAAAGGTTGTTCTTTCTCAAAGATAGAGTTTTATTGTTAATTCTGGCCCTGTCGTTTTTTTTAAACATCTATGGTCTTTACCCAAACTTCTATCTTCACCAAAAAGAACCCCAACTTTGGAAAACAGCTGATCGTATTTTTTACAACATTGTTCATGATTTTAATTTCGACCCAGTTTTTACATCAGGACCATTAAAATTAGACACAAATTCGACTTATTACCTAAGCTACAGTCCGTGGATTTATTATCTGCAAGCTCTAGTAAGAGGTGGTGTCTTGGGCTTTACTTACACAATACACAATTTGACGAATTATGACTTTAATTCACCACAGGCTTTTAAATCCGCCGAAACATTCAAGGATTTTGTTAATCCCCAAACTACTGTTTACTTGCATACCTTGCTTATTTGGTTTAGCCGTTTTACCACTGCAGTTTTGGGAATAGTTTCAGTTTATTTGATTTATATCACAACGTCTGAACTATTTAAAAAGAAAGAGATATCATTTCTAGCTGCTGCTTCTTTGGCAGTCATGCCTCTATTTGTTCGCGAATCGCATTATGCGACTGTTGATATATTTCAAAGCCTCTTTTTTATTCTAGCTTTACTTGCGTCATCTAAGATATTAAAAAAACCAACCATTCGCTCTTATCTTTTGGCGGGTTTAATATTAGGATTTACGACCGCGATCAAATATTTTCCAATAATGGTGGTGCCGTTTTTATTTTTCCATTTTTCCAAAGCTAAATGGGGTTTGTTCAATAAAAATTTAGTCGCTACAGTAGCTGCCTTTTTAGCTGGCTTTATATTTGGTAACCCCTACTTGTTGATCCACCCGAGAGAAATATATGACATTTATATCTTTAATATGAACTTTTACTCGGTTGATCAATTCTATAACCCAGTCTCATTAATTGAGAAGTTCGCCCCGCGCTATCTGCACCTTTTTCATTTTAAATTTTTAATAAATGAGGGAATCTTACTAATACCTTTAACTTTAGCCATAATCGGTTTTATTTCAGGTGTAAAAAAATATACGCTGGTGACTGCAGCAATTTCCTCGGTAGTAATTTTTAATACTCTATTCATCAGTCTTTATATAGCCACTGTCTACGATTATTTACCCCTACCAATGTTGCCGTATCTCGCGATTTTAATCGGACTCGGATTATATACTTTTTTCTTAAAGATGAAATCTGTTAAAAAATTAAAGGATATATATTCAAAACTTGTACCGATCATTTTACTGGTTGTTTTTGCACCCTCTCTGCTAAAAGACCTTGAAGCCGATGCAGCCTGTTCACAACAGATTAATGAGTACCAGGCTAAAGACTGGGTAGAGCAAAATATTCCACCAGGCACACACCTAGCTGTTCAACCTGACGTTCAATTAAAGGAGTACTGGCCAGAAGTTTTACGTTCAGAAGTTAACACAGATTTTTCATTAGCCGAACTCCAACAGAAAAATGTTAGTTATTTAGGAATCTCTGAAGGGTATCTTAATCGCTTTTTACAGTGGTCATCAGACCTGATTTCTCCACCTAAAGAAATTCTTCAGAATCAATATCCAAATCTGGTCCTGTCAGAACTACAAAAAAGGGCAGTTTTAGTCAAAGATTTTAAGAAACCCAAACTTTGCACAAATACTATTATTTCCATTTACAAACTTCCGGATAAAGAAAATGAGGCTAGGGTGACTGTAAATAATTATCCATTTGATAATCCCGAGTCCTTTAGTGAGTGGGAACTAATTAATAGGCACGGCATAGATAGTGAAGCCAAAATCATATTTGATATAAAAGAGGGTTCTAATAAACCAGGATCATTATATTATCGTTATCAGAAAGGTGGGCTCAACAAATTCCGTCACCTGGGGACATTGCTTTATTCCCAACCTGTCTACTCCCCGCAGATTCAAGCTATTCCAAACAAGAAATTTACTGCGGTCGCCCAAATACGCCAGGAAAAAACCCCCCTTAACCAAATGGTCGACGGTTTCCTAAGGTTAGACTTTTATAATAAATCTCCGGATGATCCACCTTTGCTTACAGCTATTTCTCCCCGTGTAAAAGGAACAGATTTCCAAAAAATTTCTGTAACAGCTATTTCTCCACAAGGTACAAATTTTATAAGGATTGGGTTTCAGAGCCTAGGAGCCGGTGATTTTGGAGGATTTTGGGTAGATGATGTTGGGTTGCTAATCGAAGACTAGCACCGAAAATCTCCCACTAAGGAATATATATTGCATGCTCGGGGTCATTCTTCCAAATTTTAAGTATTGATACTTTATCAACCTTTACTTCATATACGGGATTAAGAAATATATCGACATAATCCCATTTATCACTGAAGGCCCGGGCAGTATCATTGAAAGTAAGTTCCATTATATACTCGCCACCCTTTTTAGACCCGCTCCAGTTGTCCTTAGAAAAATCTATATCAGATCGGAGACTGGGCGGATAAACATTTTGTAATTCCCCTTGGAGCAGAGTTAACTTCGCGCCATCCTCTACGTTTGCGTTAATCCAATCAACCCCTTGTTTGTAAGCATTCCCGTAACTGTTGCCCCATGAAGGAAAATTTTTTTCTTGAGCACCAGGTGAGCCACCAATTAAGAAATTAAAATACACATTCTCATTTGGATGAAGTTTGTAAAGAACTAAAATAGGGTATATGAAGAGAATTAGGATCACTAGCTTAACCAACAATGAATGTTTTTTAGAAAAACTAAAGATATGGGAAGCACCTAATCCGGCTAGTATAGCCAAAGCAGGTAAAAATTCTAAAGCTTGTCTAACTCCCCCATAAACAGATGTTCCCGGTAAACTTATTCTTAAAATCGGCATAATAAGCCATGAAATTAAAAGAACGGGTAAAAAATTTTTATCCTTAAACTGTTTTATTGCGAAGATTATACCAATTAAACTCAAAATTAAAACCTGGGGTGGAGTTGTAAATAAAACCCATACGAGGGGATAAAAATTAAATCCAAGAAAGTAAAAGTTTCCCGGTTGGTAATTAACTGCTGTTCCAACATCCTTATAAAATTTAAAGACATTAATTAAATTATGAGGAAAATTAAACCATAAAGAAGGCCATATCAAAATTAAAAGTGTGAAACTTAAAACTATTCCCAATATTAAGGCAAGTAGGTAGTTTTTCTTAAACTGTAAAGTCTTATTATTTTTATAGAGAGTCAAAAAAAGATAGGGGAATAAAATTAAAGGTAAAAATAATATATTAAATTTTGTACCCAGACCTAGAAAGAAGAATAAAAAAGTTAGTATTAACCATTTTTTATTCTGGTGAAATAAGGATTTATGAAAAGCCCAAATTGTAGCTGCAATAAAGGCTGCTTCCGGAGGATCCTTAACATTAAAATGGGACTCTGACCAAAATAGAGGATACGTTGCCAGAGTTAAAACTGCGATGAAAGCAGGAAAAAGACCAAAATTTTCTGCAATAAATATAAAGACAATAAAAATTAGAAGGCTTGCTGCTAGAGTATTGAATAAATGATAAGAACCTATATCGCCTAAAATTCCTAAATGCTGGTAAAAAATAAAGTTAAAAAATGATGCAATAATTCCATTAGCCGGCGGATGACCCTCAGATCCAATTTTTCCTAACCAAAATTCTCCATCTTGTTTATCATTTTGAAAAAAACTACGGTTTTTAACGTTAAGATTCGTGTAATGTTTTTCCCCAGTTAAAAAATAATGTAAGTAAGCTTGTCCTCTTTTAAAATGAGTTGCCTCATCCCAGGATATACCATAATCCTTTAACGTTAAAAAGGCAGCTAAGAAAAAAATAAAAGATAAAAAAAATGCCAGCTTAAAATCAGTTAATATCTTACTCATATTCAATTATAAAATTTGACGTTTGATCTGATCTTACAGTTATAGGTACCCAAACCTTGCTTCCTTTGTTAATTACTCTATTAAACTCTAATAGAAAGCTTCCATCCTCAACAGCTGCAGATTTAGCAAGAACCATCCTACCATCAACAAACACCCAAGGAAAAGATCCATTACTTAAAAGAAACGTCGGATAAGATCCAATCTTTTCATTTGTATCAAAGGAAATTTTGTTTGAATCCTCATTTGATATTTCTTCAAGCATCTTCGTTGCAGTTATATCACTAATCGTACCATCTTCTTCTATATCTAGTTGTTCAACCCCTACAATAACCTCAATACGATAAAGGTAATAATTTTTCTTAGGATCAATAATTATGGTCAATTCGCCATTATTTAAAGTAACACTCTTAGGCAATAGCCACTCAGCAACTTCGCTATGTTTCTCTTCATTCCGCCAGAAGGCAGTGAATTGTTTTATACCCAAAACTGGAAAACCATACAAATCCGATAAAACAATTTTGTTTCCATTTGGCTCTAAATTATATTCAATGACTGCGCCTGGCCAACCTTGATGAGTATAAGAATTAACAGTTTTTATTTTATCTTCCAAAAATATTACCTTTCTGTCTTTCGAATTAAACAATGGGTGTGACTCAACACTCGAACCATTTTTTCTCTCAAAATAAACTGGTGGATACTGGTTATTATTTGCACCTATGAATTTTCTTAAATGTTTAAAACCGTCCAGTCTATCTCCCAAATTATTGATCCTGCCAACTTTAATTTTGGATGATAAAGGCTTAAAAAGTCGAAGGGCCTCGCCAAAATCATATTGATTAATTATTTCTCTGATCACTAGTTCATGTGCAAGCTCAGAAGGATGTGGATCAGCCGGATTTATTATAAGTTTTGCTCTATCGGGAACATCTAGAAACAATTCTAGCGGGTCAATAACTGCAATATCGTTCTTTTGCGCAAAACGACTTAATTCCTCATGATAATCTTTGTGTAAATAATCCGAATTGGGAGAGAAGGGATCAAGTTCAGGAAAAATTAGAATAGCAAATTTAGCATTGTTCTGCGCGGATAGATGTTTCATCTGCAGTAAATTTTGTGTAACTGTAGTGAATTCAGGAGAATTTTCTGAAAATCCATTCTTATATCCAATTTGTTGTGTGTTATTACCCCATCTTTTAAGAAGTTTAATCACTCTTGTTTGATAAATATAAGAATCGGTTAAAAATTTAGGTGGGCTAAAAAGAGGCTTACTGGTAGAGGAGAATTCTCCAAAATTAACAGCCGCTATAACTAAATTCGGATGAGACCAAATCGCCTCGTTTTTTAATCTAGCTAACTGTTCGGCCAGGCTAAACCCGTGTCTGGAGGCATTAATAACATCAAACGATTGGCTGGGAAATTTTTTTGCTAAATTTTTCTCAAGTAAACGCGGGAAAGTTTTATCGACGTCATCTATATACCAACCAAAAGCAAAAGAAGCTCCCAAAATTACAATTCGGTAATTCCCATTTTTATTGTCCTGATCATATTCCTTATCTCTCCAATTCATAGAATTCAGAATAACGCTTTCTTTGAGCCATTTAAAATCATTTCTTGCATATCGCTCGTCAAGATCGGGGGGATTCCAAAAAATTCTTAAAACTATCTCTGTCAAAAATAGGAAACTCGAAAGTTTAATTAAAAATTTCTTCATTTTAAAATAACCTTGACTATCTCTCTTGCTGCGATTTCCACACCTCTCGGATTCCAATGACTATCATCTATTTGAAAAAGCAAATCCTTAGGACTGATATTATAACTTCTGTCGAACGCTCCTTGAAGGTCAGCAACCTCCAAGCCTTCTTTCCTTGCTCTCTCGTTAAACCTTTTTAAGAAGTCTGGCTTTCTTCTGTCCCCCTTCATGATTTTGTAATAAATATTTTCTTTATTCGGAATAACTGCAACAATAAAACGGATTCCACGCACTTTTAGGTAATCACGGTAGCCCTTCATTTTCCAAATATGGAAGTCTATTTGTTTGTCAGAGAGAGGGATAAAATAGTCGTCTGCTTGGACGGAAAATACCATTGATCTATCTGTAGCCATATTATATCCGACGGTACTTTGGTTTTTTACAGGTAAGGTCTCTACAGTTGAGATCTTTAATTGCCCTAATAATTCGTAAAACTTAACTCTCATATAGTCAAAGAAATATCTTTTTTTCAATCTATCATAGATAATAGCCACTTTTTGAACATTATCACGGAATTTTACAGAATCCGAGCTTAATAAAGATAGCGTATTTGGTTTTAACTGTGTATCAATCTCCGGTATATCTTGGAATAGTTTTTCTGCCATTACCAAAACAACAATTCTAGGGGGGTGGGATATAAACCTTTTATCGTTAATAAACAGATTAATATGGCTTGGTGCGTACGGATAAGTACCTTTCCCTAGGATTTTTTCCAGTTTTTCCGTAAACATATCTATTTGGGTTAAAGTTGTTCCAGCAACATAGGAGTCTCCAATTATAACTATATCTACATCCTCATTATTTGTTTGTTTTTTTCTATATCCATATCTATCTGTTTCCCAAATTACATCTTTGGGTGCCTCGAAACCAGCTGGTTTTGGTTGATCTCCATATTCTATTCTCTGAAGAAACATATTCGGATAAAAAGGGCCTGACAAGATTTCATTCTTTTCCAAAACGGATAAGTTTTCCCAAGCTCTAAAACCCTCTTGATCAATAGGCTCAATAATAAGGCTATAGGCAGTATGAACTACCAAAGCTGCTGGAATTGATATAAAAATCAAAAACTTAATTAGAAATTTAGTCATTTAAAATTGAAAATATATAAATTGCGGCTGCGCGGTAGATATATAATAAACAATACCAATAAACATTAGGTAATATAGAGACCATCTGATTAGAAGGGGCTGCAAAGAAAGTCTTTGCTGAATATTACCTTTTGACTCCAACTCAAATACATATTGCATAAAAATAATGGCTAAAATAACAATAATTAAATCCAAAATGGGCATACCTAAAACAGGTTTTCTTTGGGTAGCATCTAATAAAAACTGGTTTATATTAAAATTCTTTAGAGCACTCCCCAGAATTTCTAAATTAGAAAATAGATGTGTGATAATGTAACCAGCTTCCTTAAAATCTTTGGCACGAAAGAGAATCCAAGAAAAACTGATAAGTGTAAATGTAAATGTAATTTGGGTAAAAGAGTGTAGTAATCTAATCTTAGACAAACCAATTAAATCCACAAAGTTGTTTACATAATCTTTTACCAGATAATGTATTATTAAATAAATCCCATTTAATCCCCCCCAAACAACGAATGTCCAGTTAGCACCATGCCAAAGACCACTTACCAGAAAAACAATAAGTATATTTAAAAGAGTTCTTAACTTACCCAGCCTATTACCCCCAAGCGGTATATACAGATAGTCGCGAAACCAACTATAAAGCGACATATGCCATCTGTTCCAGAATTGTGCAACCGTTTTTGATGCATATGGATTATCAAAATTTTTTACAAGGTTAAAACCTAAAACTCTTGCTGAACCAATTGCTATATTTGAATAACCGGCAAAATCGCAAAAAATTTGGAAAGAAAAAGCAAATGTTGCAAGGATTAAGGGAAAGCCTGTATAACTTGTAGGATTATTATATACATTATTAACAATAATAGCCAGCCGGTCAGCAATTACAACCTTCTGAAAAAATCCAAAAAGAATCAATCTTAAACCACTTACAACTCGGTCATAATCAAAGGAATGTTTTTCATAAAACTGCGGCAATAGATGCTGAGGTCTTTCAATTGGCCCAGCAACAAGTTGTGGATAAAACATTACATAAAGGGCGTAAATACCAAAATTTCTCTCTACTTTATATTTTTTACGATATACTTCAATAACATAAGCCAAGCTTTGAAAAGTATGAAAAGATAATCCAATTGGAAGAATTATCTTTAAGGTATCTATGGAATAATTCCAATGAAGAAAATTAGCTAAAGAATTTAAATTAATTGCAAAAAAATTAAAATATTTAAAAATAAAGAGGGCTGCAACAGTAGCAGCAATACTAGTTACAAGTAGTAATTTTCTAACATTTCCTCTTGTCTTGTCCATTAAAATGGCTATCAAATAATCAATTGTTATCAGAGCGAAAAGAATGAATATATACTTTGGGATAAAAGCCATATAGAAAATACAGGATGAGATAAGTAGTAATACCCATCTAAACTTGTGCGGAAGAGTAAAAAATAGTGTAGTAATTAGAACGAAAAAAATGACGAATTGCAGCGATATAAATGACATTTAATTACTTTTAATCTCCTTAATGCTTAATGGTTTAGAGGTAATTTCTATTAAGGTTATTGTTCCCGGTATTTCTGCAACCATTAACTTTAATGAATCAATTTTTGTACCACCTGCAGGCAATACTATTTTATATTTGTGTAATGATCCATCATAGATTACATCAATTTCACGCCCCACTGCGCTAGTCCAAGAATCACTTTTATCACTTATCCAATAAACTTGGACTCGGCCTTTAAACGCAAGTTCAGATAAACTACTGCGGTAACTCTCAACACTTGGAACGTAACCAAATGGCTCAGCCAAAAATTCTTCAGCTTCCTGCACATATAACTCTGAAAAGGTAGTGGGAACAACCCAAGCTTCAGCAATCCCAGCTGAATCCATACTCAAGGTTTTAGTTATTACCATCCGTACAAATCTTGACCTTCTTGGAGAAAACTTTATAACTTGCAGTTCTTTTGTGTCGATTCTTTTAAGATCATTAATTTCTTTTGCATCCTGCCAATGTTCGCCGTCAAGAGAAGTTTCAATTTTATATTCAATTGGCGTATTGCTGGGGCTAGCATTTATCCAAACAAATCTGTCAACTTCTAGAGCTTGCTTAAGATCTAAAATTAATATTGCTCCCTGGCTGCGCCATAATACCCTATCGCCGCGCCAGAATGTATCTGAGTTACCGTCTATAAGATTGCTGGCGATATTATCTTTCCAATCATTGCTTGTTTTAACGGATAGCTTTTGCCTTAAACTTTCTAATGACTTTTTGTACTCGAATGCCAATTTTCTATATTCATCATTTTTAGCTATGTTATTTTTTGCCATCTGGTCATTCTTGGAATACGGGAAATGAAGCTCCTTTGGATCCAAAGGTACTGCCGAAAGAGTTAATTCAACTTCTGTAGGAACAACACTTTTTACAACTTTGCTCAGAGAAACTGTTAAATCATCTTTACTTTCTAACTGCCCGTTAAAAATTGCTTGTTTTACGCTACTACCCTCAAACAATTTTTTTGTATCATCCGTTGTATCGACTAAACCGCTAGATGAATAAAAAAATGTGTAGACATTGTGAATTGAAACATTATTCTTTTCTTTATCAGTAAATGATCCTTCAGTAATCAGCTTTACCAGATCATCAAACTTAGTAACTCGTCTTATATCGTATCTGTCTATCCCATACCTCCAGGCAATTGCTGTTTCCTCGGGCATTTGCGCAACCGAGAATGCATCCCTGAAATACCCCTTTGCATTGTCCGCAACGTCAAAATAAATAACGTCCCCTCTTTCTATTTTTGGTAAAAAGCTTTTTAAGCTTCTATAAAAATCTCTTGGCGGATTACTTCTGAAGCGTACAATATTATTTTGGTAAGAAACTGACGCAACCAAATTTCCTAATCCCCAAAATATAATAATTATAAAAACAAGTTTTGATAAACCTTTTAGTTTATCCGGCAGTAGCGCAATAAAAACAGCCAGTATCCCAATGAAGGCAAAAAATGAATGAGCCAAGTATCTATGAATCGAGCCAAAGATAAGTAAAGGATTATTTGCGGAATATGCGCCTATGTTTACAATAGTCCAAAATCCGAATACAGCAAAAATTGGCTTAAACGTCTTTGGAATAATCCAAATAATTAATAAACCCAAGATAAATAAAACACCGCCTAAAAATCCTACAAAAATCTGTTGTTCTCCAATATTTAAAACTGGTGTTGTAAAAATTTGCTTAGATATAATAGCCCATACAGTTATAAGTAATGAAAAACTTACAGTTAAAAGCTTTTTATTTTTACTGCTTCCCAAAATAATATAGACAAATACAAATAAACTTACTGAAGATAGTAACCAGGCATAGGGAAGATTGATTGAAGTAGTTGAAGAAAGAAAAGCCTGTAATTTAAAAAGGAGGTTTGTGAACCAATCCGGAATTACAACACTTGTCAGTCCCGAAAGCCATCCATAAAGATTATAGAACTGCCCCTTTAAAATCCCTTCTAGAAAAGTCTTGATATTACTGCTTCTTGCATCTGCGCCAACTACAAAATAGCGATAGAAGATATATAAAAATGGGATTAGACGCAGTAGTAAATTCCTGATAGAAATAATAATATTTTTGCCTTTATTAAAAAATAGCAGCTCAAAAGCTATTACAATCACAACCAAATAGTGCGTTCTGGTGTGGGCTAACTCATTTACCATAAAAAAAGTTAAAAGCGCAAGTAAATACCAGCGTAAATTTTTCTGCCGGTAAAACTGCCAATAAAAAAAGGCGAAAAAACTTATCCCTATTACACTAATGCTTGTGATAATAGTATTAAAAAGCCTAATAAAACCATCTGAAGCTATATATCCGGTAGCGTACAAAAATCCGGCAATCTGGCCGGAGCGCTTTCCTAAAATCCAAGAAAAAGTTTTATAAACACTCAGTGTTGCCAAAAAATAAAAAAATATTGCAAATGCAAAATAGAAAACAGTATTGTGCCCAAAAAAAGTATAAATTGGGATATAAGGTGTGGCTGTATACATATACGCACCTTCACCAAACGGTCCCTGACCTAAATATCCTGCACTCCCTTCTAAATTAGCAAGTTTAAAGAAAAGGGCATTATCATCCTCCCATGGTTGCATAAAGAGAAGCTGACCATAAGAAATTATAATTATTAAACCCAAAAACAACCAATATTTTCGGTTAAAAAATTTTAATACTTTTTTAAAGATTTCCATGGGAAAAAGGATATAAGTTATTAAGATCTATTTGTCTATATTGATAAGGTTCTTTTGCCGTAATATCATCAATCCGCTCTTCTGATTGCTGAACTCCAACATCATCCAGCCACATCTTTGTCCGAATTGGGTTATCAGTCTGAAAACTAATAACCATATAGTGGGATCCTACTGGGGCTCTTTCTATCATCTCCTTACGTACCCAACTATTTGTTCCATAAATCCTTGAGGAAACAGAACTTATTTTTCCTATACCTTCGATGCTTATTTGCTGATCAAAAAAATCTATCCTCAAGAATCCTTCCCGCTCTCGCGGTTTTAAAAGTGCTTGAGTTTTCAAGTTTCCGATTATCTTATAAAGATAGCCTTCCTTAATATCGATGGGAGGTGAAGATATCCTAACTGATCGACTTTTAGTAGAACCAGGTAAGAATACCAAAGAGCCATTTTCTGCAAAACCCTCATCTTGATCGAACTGAAAATCTGCGGATCCATCTGTTATTTTAGTATATACCCTCCAACCGTCCCCATCTCGATCGAAGTTGTAAGTCTTGATCGTTTTTGTTTTAGTTTCTGGCCACTGTGGTATTTTTGCCAAAATTAAATCTGCATCTGGCGCTTGCCAGGGCTTAGTTGCTGAATAGACTTGATATCTAAAAAGCTCTTCTGCGGCTAAACCATGGTAAGTATTACGCATTATGTTGATTGGTTGATTCCAATATGATAGATTTTCAAGGTCAATACTCATCCAGAAATAAAAATTCCCGGCTGCCCAATCCAAATTCATTAATGCATATCCTGCTCCTGCTTCCTTGTGTTCAGCCAATGAATAATTTCCATTTAATTCAAATTCTGTTTTTTGTACCTTGGGGCCTTTTGGAACATCAAAAGGCGTTGCAGCAACTATAACCTCAGGAGGTAAATTCTGCCGCAACCATTTAGCCGTTGCATCATAATTCCACTCTTTTAAAGAATAATATGAATTAATAACACTATTTCTTCCAGGAATAAAAATAAGCAAAGTTAGTAAAGGAACTAGGAGTATTGGGACTAGCCTTGATGTTAACTTCAGACGGAACCATTCTATTACTCGCCACACTGCGTAGGCCGCAAAAAGCAGCAATATTGGATTAGCAGGTATTATATTGCGGATATAAAATCCACCTCTTGAATAGTATGTAAATATGAAAAAAAAATAGGATAAGGCCGATAAAAGAAAAAGAAATTTACGAAATTCCCGGAAACTTAGAATAATTCCTATTAAGGTTGCAAAAAACAGAGGCGGGCCAAAATCAATATGATAAATATAAGAAATAGGGAAAAGATTTAAAGTATTAGTACCTATTCCATATTTTCTATAATCATCTAGGTTTGAAGCTAGCGCTTGATTGAAATGTATTAGATAATAAGGATTGGTAATTGCAAAAACTATTGGAATCATTAAGACTGATGCTATGGCGTATAGATTCAAGAAGCGTTTAATGCTAAACTTTCCATCCTTAAAAGCTATATACAGGTGAACTAAAATAAACGGTAAAAAAGCATGCGCTTGATACTTTATTGAGAAAGATAAACCAACAGCAAGACCTGCAAGCAAATAGTTTTTTTTAGTTGGAGATTTCCAAAACGCAAGAGTTGTAATCAAAGAAAGTAAAAGAAAAAAAGAATTGTAGATATCAGGCAGTGTTATATGTGAATTGAGGACATGTCTAAAGTTAAAAGCAAGGAAAAAAGCTGCAATCAAACCAATTTCTTTCTTAAACAGATTTTTACCTAGCACGTATACCAGAAAAACACTCCCTAAACCAAAAAGAGCGGTTATATATCTTCCCCAAAACATGGCGTTTATACCACGCTCCCCTATGATATGTAAGTTGAAAACCCGATCGATCTCCCTTGGTACCGGAGGAAGTTTAATTATCCCGTCGATCAAATCAACTATATGAGTCAAATAAAACCAAACCCAATTAAGTGGTATAAAAAAGAACTTATAGAAAAAAGCATTTATTAACATGGCTGTAGCAGGATAGTCATAACGTCCCGGGTCAAGAGTTGAGTTTTTAACCATTTCCAGGGCACTTCCATAAATTGCTGGTTCATCCGAGTGATAAGGGCTATAACCGGGATTAGTTCCCCCAAAACGCAACAAAGCAGCTACTAATAAAATTAGCACTAATATTTTATTGTTTTTGATTAAAGAAATAAATCGCCTGAACTTGGACATTAACTGAAAAACTCCTTTACACTTTCTGCCACCTTGACTATTTCTTTATGGGTTATTCCTGGAAATATAGGGAGAGAAATTATTGTCCTAGAGTTATCTTCAGTGCGAGGAAAATCTCCTATTTTATGCCCTAGAAATTTATATGCCTCTTGCAAATGAACAGGAACTGGATAATGTAAAACTGTAGATATCCCTTTTTTGGAAAGGTATGTTTGCAAACTATCACGAATTTTTTTATGTTTTACCTTAATAACATATAAATGATAAACATGGGTTCCCATATCATGTTCTTTAGGCGTTTCTATAACATTAGATAATAATTTATTATAAAGATAAGCAGCCTCTTGCCTTTCCCTATTCCATTTATCCAAATGTTTTAACTTGATATTTAAAACAGCGGCCTGGATTGCATCGAGGCGTGAGTTGTAACCAATAACTTTCTCATAATATTTTTTACTCATCCCGTAATTCCTGAACATTTTTATTTTTTCAGCAATTTGTTTATTATTTGTAATAACAGCTCCACCATCGCCAATAGCGCCTAAGTTTTTACCTGGATAAAAAGAAAAACATCCAATATTCCCAATGCTCCCCGCTTTTTTACTCTCAAAAGTAGCCCCTGTGGCTTGAGCATTATCTTCTATACATAAAAGTTTATATTTTTTGGCCAGCTTCATTACTTCATCCATATTGGCTGTTTGGCCGTATAAATGTACAGGGATTATAGCTTTTGTTTTTTTAGTGATTTTTTCTTCAATGTGCGAAACATCAATATTGAAGTAATCATCGCAGTCTACTAAAACAGGTGTTGCTCCAGCTTGAACAATAACATCAACAGTGGCGGTAAAAGTATTAGCAACAGTAATAACTTCATCTCCTGTCGTTATACCTAATGCCAAAAGAGCAAAACGCAGCGCATCTCCGCCGTTCCCAACCCCTATGCAGTATTTGCTTTGATTATAAGCAGCAAATTCTTTCTCGAACTCTTCCAAAGGTTTACCCATAATAAGGGCTGAAGTTTCTAAAACAGTTTCTATTGCCCGGAGTATTTCTTTTTTAAGAGGGTCATGTTGTCTGTTTAAATCTACAAATTTAATCATTTTCTTTAGGGAAACATTCAAAAATTATATTTGGAAATGGCCTCCCTTTTACTGCCATGGTAACCTTAACATCATAGCCGATACTTTTCAACAATCTAAGCCAATTCTCTCTTTTCCTAAAATATGCTCTAGTATAAAATCTTTTTTCAAAAACCCAGGGTACTAAAAAATGATCGGCTATCCAGGCAGCTAGATACTTTAAAGAAGGTTCAATATAGACATCGACAATAATCAGTTTACCTGAATCTTTAAGTTTATTTTTAACTTTTTTCAAAACTTCCTCTTGAGCCTTAAAAGAAGAAAGATGATGTAAAACATGAAATAAAATGAAAAAATCAGCTTTTGGATATGAAATATTCACAATATCTCCAACTTCAAAAGATGTATTTTTAAGACCTTTTGTGGCTCGCTTGAGTCTTTCTGGAGTGATTTCATAACCTATAATTTTTCTTTTTGGAGAAGCAATTGCCAAATAATTTGATAGTAGTCCCTCTCCGCAACCTAAGTCTATAATTAACCCGTTTTCCGGTAACATTTTTTCAACAACCTCATATGGTTCTTCCCAAAACTTAAAATTTGATAGGAATTTTTCCCACGGTTTTTCTGCATATAAATTAATAGCTTTTCTTCTCGGATCTTCCATTTTAATATTTTGATTAATCCTTTCTCGCTATACAAATTAAAGAACTTCCAAACGGCAAATATATATTTTTTATTAAAAATGCTTCAATCTTTAAAAGGCATAGTAACAGATTATTAATAAATTTCGGAGGGAGAGAAAAATCGCTGCTTCCTTTTATATTTTCCGGAGAAAGTGATGACCTAATTCTAAGAATCAAAACAATTGGAAAGAGAAAGAAGTTTACATATGTAATTTTTAAAATTTTGAAAGACGATTTTTTAACCAAAAATTCAAGTCTATCTTTAGAAAAACGTCTTTTAGTCAAACTGCCTACATCCTCTCTACCGCGCAGCCAATTGTATGCCGGCTCCCGAATCAGCAAAATCCCGCCCCTTTTTAAAACTCTATTAAATTCTTCTAAGGCCTTTTTTTCATTAACAACCCAAGTGTGGTATAAAACATCCATACAAACAATCAAATCAAAAGTTTCATCTGCAAATTTTAAATTTAAAATATTTCCCTTTTGTACCATCCCCCGCTTTCTGGCATACTTTAGGGCATCATCCGATAAATCAATACCTATTACATTTCCATACATGGCAAGGGTTGGAAGCATTGCACCTGGTCCACATCCGGCATCCAATATTTTTAAATCTTTTTTGGATAAATATTTATCAAGAAGTGATTTATTAATAGCTTTCATCCCTAAATACCACCAAAGTTTATCCTGGTTTTCCGAAATATCTTTATAATGACTTTTTAACATAACTTAAATATTATCATAGAAGCAGTTGCTAAGAAAAACCAGACCATATATACTTCAGAAATGAAACGGAAAAGAAACGTTAGCCTTTCAATTATTATACCGGCTTTTAATGAAGAAGAAAGTTTAGGTTATGTCTTAAACGATACCATCAAAGATTTGCCTAAAGTGTCAAAAGATTTCGAAATAATAATTGTTGATGACGGTTCAAAAGATAAAACCCGCCAAATTGCCGATTCCTTTGCCAAAAGAAATAGAAGGGTCCGGCTAATCCATCAAGCTAATGGAGGGTTTAATAAAGCAATTATTACAGGGTTAAAAGCTGCTAAAAAAAATTATGTTGCTTATATGCAGGCTGATGGCCAGGATTTAATCCGAGATATGGTTAATTGCTTTAAAATTATGGAAAACTTTGACCTTGTTTTAGGAGTCCGAGGGAAAAGAATCGATTATAATTTGTATCGGCTTATACTTTCTTACGGGGCTTGGCTGCTTTACCGGGTGCTTTTTGGGATAACTTATGAGGACGTTCACTGGATCTATGTCTGGGAAACCAGTGAAGTCCAAAAATTGAGACTTGATCCCGATGGAGGAATGTTTGTTCTTGTTGAGAGTTTGGTTAAATTCCAAAAGAAAGGTTTAAAAATCGGGGAAGCCTCATCTCCCTACCGACCAAGGTATGGAGGGATAAATAAAAATGATAACCATAAAGTCATTATAAAAACATTCATAAGTATGATAAAATTATGGTATAAAATTGTAACAGGGAAAAGAATGTATGGCTAAAGCTTTTAAATTAGATGAATCGCTTTCCGTAGTTATCCCTGCTTATAAAGAAGAAGGCAATTTACCCGGATTAATCAAAGATACCGTGAAAGATGCCAGGAAAATCAGCAAAGATTTTGAAATCATTATTGTCAATGACGGATCACCGGATAGAACCGGAGAAGTTGCAGATAATTTAGCAAAGGCATATAAAGAGGTACGGGTAATCCATCACAAAAAAAATAAGGGGCTGGCACTTGCCTGGAGAACCGGAATTCAAAATGCAAAGAAGGATGTCATCCTCTACATTGAAGGCGATAACCAACAACCTTTCAAAGACCAATACGAGCTGCTAAAAAAAATAAAAGACCATGACTTGGTTCTTGGGTACAGAAGTGAAAGATTCGATTACACTTTCTTTCGTAAATGTATGTCAGTTGGATATCTGATTTTAATATTTATATTCTTCGGGCTTAAATATAAAGATGTCGGATGGTCACAAGCTTACCGTCGGAAAATATTTGATAAAATTGAAATGAAATCAGTTACTCCTTTTTTTGATACCGAAGTAATTATTAAAGCCCAAAGGAGTGGTTTTATAGTCACTGAAGCCCGTTCATACTACCGTAGCCGTAAAACAGGATTTACGAGTTTAGGCAATTTAAGAACTGCGTACAAAATGTTTATGGAAATGATGAAGATGCGGTTTGGCCTTTTGGACTAAATCAGGAGTCAGCCAGACTCCATATAACTTTATACCAATCTCCATTCAAAAATAGCTTGATATTATTTCTCTAATAAACTAAAATCACTTTACTTATTATGTCAAAACTTCTTGTGACTGGTGGTGCCGGATTTATAGGATCTAATTTCATCCATTATTGGCTAAAAAAATATCCTAAAGATTCAATTGTTAATTTAGATAAACTAACTTATGCCGGTCATATGGAAAATCTGCGTGATTTTAAAGATAATCCCCGATATACTTTTATTAAGGGTGATATTACTAATAAGCTAGATGTAGAAAAAGCTATCAAGGGAGTTGATTTGGTAGTGCATTTTGCAGCTGAGAGTCATGTTGACAGATCTATTGAAGATCCAATGATATTTGCCAAAACTAATGTTTTAGGTACATGTGTTCTTTTGGATACCTGTTTGCGACATTCCAGAAAAAGGTTTCATCATATCTCAACTGATGAAGTTTATGGAGAATTGGAAATAGGCGATCCTCCATTTAGTGAAACTACTCCTTTTGATCCAAGAAGTCCATATTCAGCCTCTAAAGCAGGGGCGGATTTAATCGTTAAGACCTATTATACTGCTTATGGACTACCTGTAACTATTACCAACTGCGGCAATAATTTTGGCCCTTTTCAGGATCCGGAAAAGATGATTCCGCGTTTTATTACTAAACTTCTGACCGGTAATAAAATTCCTTTGATGGAAAAGGGAGAAAATATCAGGAGTTGGCTTTCGGTTGAGGACCATTGCCAGGCCATTGATCTGGTTATAAAAAAAGGAAAAATAGGCCAAACTTACTGTGTCGGAGGAGAGGAAAAAACCAATCTTGAGGTAACGCTAAAAATTTTGGAGGTTCTGGGGAAGGATAAATCCTGGATCGAGTTTGTCTGGAACCGGGCAGTTAATGATTTTCGGTATGCCATAGACGACAAAAAAATTAAAAAGCTGGGTTGGAAACCCAAACGTGACTTTGACCATTGGCTAATAAAAACCATTGAATGGTATAGGGACAACGAGTGGTGGTGGAAACCTTTAATTGACAAATCATAATTTATCGTATAATAATATACTATGTTAGAAGACGAGCGCCAATTTCCTTCAGAAGAACAAATCTTGGGAATATATTCTCAAATTGAAGAAACGGCTACGGGCGTAATTAACTCGGGTAATGCAATTGGAAACCCCCTACTTGCGGAAGGTACCCCAAAAGACAGAAGATATGCAATTTCCGTAGACTCCTATGTTGATCCAAAGTCACAAATAGGTACTTACTTAGCAGCAGTAACCAATGAGATTGCAGTAGCCGACGAAGGTTTTACCCCCAATCATCCGGCAGAATTACATATGACGTTTAGTGAGATAGCCCATTCTGATACTGCACGAACCGAAGTTGTTAGAAGCGGGGCAGATATTGCACAATACTACAAAGCATTAGTCGAAAACTTCCCATCCCTAGATAATCTAAGATGTCGATTTGTAAAAATAATGCCGACACCTGATGCGGCCCCTGACCCAGAGCACCCAGAGAGGAGACCGATATCGATAGTTGCAGCATTTTTACCCGATGACGAAGAGTTATTCAGATTAAGGTCATACTTTAGCGAATCTTTGAGGTCAGCTGGGCTTCCAGCCGGAGACTTCGGAATCCCAAGAGTATTCTTTATTACTCTCGGAAGATTTAAAGAAAACCCAAAAGAGAACGGACAACCTTTCCTCGAAGCAATAGCCAGGGCAAATGAAAATCAGGGAGAAGACTTAACTTTTGAAATGCAAGATATGGAAGTTATATCTACAGCTGCACGCTATGTTTTCTCATCAGGACATCTTTATCTCTCCCCGCCGATTCCTTTTGATAAAGATAAAAGAACAACTGGAAACCCAAAGTTCGTGCGACCGATAGTACGAAGAAATTCTATAGCTTAGATAACTCATCTAATACTACTGGCTCCATTTTCTCTTTTATTGCTTGATTTGCGTACCCAATAAATCCACAATTAGTATCTGTATCTAGTGGATAAGACAGAGGGCCACCTTTACTATCAGTAATTATTACCCCAGCTTCTTGAGCAACAAGAATTCCCGCTAAATCATATGGATGAGTGCACAACTCGCCTGGATTAAGATAGGGCATTAAATCTGCAAAGAATCTATATTTGCCGCTGGCCAAATCATAAATCTGCCCAGCTGAAGTCAAAACCTGATCATTAAAAACGACTGGGAAACCTTCCTTTTGCTCTCCTAGAACCCGGCCTAACACACGACTCCTAAAATCTGCTAATTTTCCATCGCTGGTTGAAAAAGGATCCGCAAAAACTGAAAAACCATGAAGCAGATCACTTGATCTACTGGGTTGAAGTTTTCGTACAGAGATTAATTTATTCTCCTCTAAATCCCAAACTTCCTCATATGCTCCTCTTCCTTTTGCAGCCCAAACAACACTCCCCTTACCTTGTTTAGTAGTAGGAATCTCCGTCATCACCGCAACATCGATATCAGAAAGATTTGTTGCTTCACCTTTGTTTTTGGCGATCCCGGTTTCAACCCAAGCAGAATACAAATCGTACATAATCCCGCGTGTCCCGTCGACAGGATCGACCAACACCTTCATCTCTGGATCTCCCGCATTCGAAGGAAAAATTTTATTACCCACACCCTCCGAAATAATTTCAACACTCCGAACCCTACTTAAGGCCTCACCAAAACGATCTATAAAATCCTCTGCATATTTATCGACTCTATAACTAACATCACCAGCACCCTGTCCCGCAACTTGAGATAATTGCTCTGCTGATTGCGTAAATAGCTGCATTCTAACCGCATCCCGCATCTGAGCCTGAAAATTAGTTGTAACCTCCAAAAACTTTCTTTGCTCTTCAGTTAAAGTTTCTTTAATCTCTGCATACCCTACAGTTTCCATATATTAATTATACACAATTTTCATAAACTTCTTGCCTATAAACTAAAATCATGTTAAAATTAAGGCAATATGTCAGAAACGGCAGAGCTGATGAGGTACGAATATTCGCAATGGGAATAAAAACAGGCAAAGGAGAAACTGTTAGAGAGTAATCATTGACTAAAAAGTTTATACTCAACAAACTACAAAATCAAATGGCAATAAAAGTTGATCATATTGAACCGGAATTCGTAGATGAGAGGGGTGGGATTGCCCGCGTTGTCGATCAGGATGATTTCCCTATTAGGGCAGTTTTGCGAATTACCAGCAAAGCCGGAACCATAAGAGCTAACCATACTCATAAAAAAGACTATCATTATATTTATATAGAATCAGGCAAAGCCAAATATTCAGAAAAACCATCCAACCAACCGGATGCCAAAGTAGAAACTGTAACCATAGGACCTGGGGATGTTGTTTTATCAAAACCGGGAATAATACATGCGGTTAAATTTTTAGAGGATACCATCTTTTATGCTTTTACTACCGAAAAAAGGGAGCAAGACCAGTACGAAGGTGATACTACAAGGGTTAAAATTGTTGAATGAAAAATAAGCAGGCATTGGCCTTAAATCATTGCCGACTTTGTAAGTCTAAAGACTTAAAGCTTGTACTTGATCTGGGTAAATCACCTCTTCCAAACGCCTATTTAAAAAAATCACAGCTTAGTAAAAAGGAACTATTCTTTCCCTTGATAGTTAATTTTTGCCCAAACTGCGGACAATTGCAACTTAGCCACGTTGCTCCCCCAGAATTAATGTTTATAAATTATGCTTATGTTTCTTCAACCTCGCCGGTAATGATAGCCCATTTTAACCAATATGCAAAATCCGTTTTTAAAAAATTAAAACTGGAAAAAGGAAATTTAGTAGTTGAGCTAGGAAGTAATGACGGAGTATTGTTAAAACAATTCAAGAAACTCGGAACCAGTATTTTAGGTATAGATCCGGCCAGGAACATTGCCGCTTTGGCCACTAAAGCAGGCATCCCTACCCTACCTCATTTCTTTAGCAAAAAACTGGCTAAAAAAATTGTCAATAAATATGGAAGGGCAAAAGTCATTGCGGGCAATAATGTATTTGCTCACATACATGATTTGGATGAAGTTGTAAACGGAGTTCACCAATTACTAGATCTAAACGGCGCTTTTATTGTTGAATTCCCATACCTGGTTGATTTTTTAGATAACAAGGTTTTTGATTCTGTCTATCATGAGCACCTTTCATACTTATCAATTAAACCGCTTAACCGATTCTTTAAAAGTTTTGATATGGAAATATTTGATTCAATCAGAACTCCGGTTCAGGGCGGTTCGGTTAGAGTTTTTGTTAAAAAACAGGCAGGAAAAATAAAAATAACAAAAAATGTAACTGATCTTTTGGATCTGGAAAAAATTAAAGGGCTGGATAGAATTCAAACTCATATTAAATTTGCAAAAAAGATAGAAAAGACCAAAAAATCCCTTAATAATCTTCTTGAAAAATTAAAAAATCAGAATAAAAAAATTGTCGGTTATGGAGCACCGGGAAGATCAACCACTCTACTAAACTTCTGTGGAATTAATAGCAAAATATTAGATTACATTGTAGATGATAATCCGCTTAAACATGGGTTGTATACTCCGGGAACTCGCATCCCTATTTTTGATATCCCAAAACTTCAGGAAACAAACCCGGATTATATATTTATTTCTTCCTGGAATTATGCCATTCCAATTATAGAAAAATTAAAAAAGCAAAAAAATATAAAGGCAAAATTTATAATACCGATACCAGAACCTCAAATTGTTTAAGCTGTTTGATAACCAATCGGAGTTATCGCGGCATTTCCGTGTTTAAAAACATTAATGACGGCGCCCTGGCACTCCATAATTGCATGTTGCCTTTTCCAGCCGCGGGGTGAGGCTGTCGGAACAACCAAAATTTGTGAACTTGGCAGAAAATTATTTGTTTTGGCCAGCAGTCTTCCTAGACGAACCATTTGGGCAGCTAAAACACAAATTGCAATTTTCCTTGGGTTAACTCCTTCAGGCATTCTGATAGAATCAACCTGGTCGACCGTATTTCTAATTGGCCGCAGCTTTCCTTCCTT
>CAYIDT010000004.1:0-2199 GCA_964362265.1 uncultured Gammaproteobacteria bacterium
CCCGGCCTTGGGACATGGAGCGAATTGCTGTGGCATATCCGTGCATTTCTGCCAAGGGCACCAACGCTATAACTACTTTAACATTTCCACGGTTATCAGATGACATAATTTGAGCTCTTTTTGAAGATAAATCACCAATAATGTCTCCCAAAAACTCCTCCGGGGTAGTTACTTCTACCTTCATAATAGGCTCAAGAAGAATCATATCCGCTTTCTTAGCTGCCTCTGATAACCCCAAAGACGCTGCAATTTTAAAAGCAATCTCAGATGAATCTACCTCATGGAATGATCCATCATAAACAGCCACCTTAATATCAGTCAGAGGATATCCAGCCAAAATACCCGTATCTTCTTTTTCAATAACCCCTTTTTCAATAGGAGGAATAAACTCTCTGGGGATTGTTCCGCCAACAATTTCTGATTCAAATTCCCGACCGCTTCCCCGGGGAAGCGGTTCAATTCTAAGCAAACAGTGGCCATACTGTCCCCGGCCTCCAGTTTGGCGGATATATTTTCCCTCTCCCTCGGCAACTTTTGTGATGGTCTCTTTATACGCAACTTGAGGTGCTCCAACATTAGCATCAACTTTAAATTCACGATGCATTCTCTCAACCAAAATCTCAAGCTGCAGCTCCCCCATCCCGGAAATAATTGTCTGTCCTGTCTCAACATCTGATTTTATTCTAAAAGTGGGGTCTTCCTCAGCTAATCTTTGTAGAGCATAACCTAATTTTTCCTGATCGGATTTGGTTTTTGGCTCAATTGCCAATGAAATAACCGGATCAGGAAAACTGATTGATTCAAGAATAATCGGTGCTGTTTCATCACATAAAGTATCTCCTGTTACGCTGTCTTTAAGTCCTACAGCCGCCACAATCTCTCCGGCAAAAGCCTCATCAATTTCCTCCCGGTCATTGGCATGCATTAAAAGAAGTCTCCCAACGCGCTCTTTAAGTTGCTTTGTTGAATTATAAATATATGAACCTGATTTTAGAGTTCCCGAATAAACTCGTATGTAAGTTAACTTTCCAACATGAGGATCAACCTGAATTTTAAAAACAAGGGCGGAAAGGGGAACGATAGAATCAGCAGCAGCAATGTCTTGCGGTGATGGCAAGTATTCAACTGCAGCGTCCAGCATTGGCTGAACTCCTTTATTGCGCAAAGATGACCCCGCTAAAACAGGCACAATTTTATTGTCAATTACTGCTTTTCTTAAAGCTTTTTGTAACTCTTCAACACTTATTTCCTGCCCCCCCAGATATTTCTCCATTAAGTCATCTCTTGTCCCAGAAATTTCCTCCACCAGCTTTTCTCTGTTTTTTTCTACCTCCGAAGCCATATCGGATGGAATTTCTGCTTCTTCAAATTTAGCGCCGGTTTCATCACCTGACCACACATAAGCTTTGCGGGTTAGCAAATCAACCACTCCCTTAAAATCATTCTCTTTCCCAATTGGGAGATTATATGCGAGTGCATTTGCTCCCAGTCTATCACGGGCGCTTTGGATTGTCCCATGAAAATCAGCCCCAACCACATCCATTTTATTAGCAAAAGCAATCAGTGGCACTTTATATTTGTTAGCCTGTCTCCAGACAGTTTCTGTCTGAGATTGCACCCCAGATGCTGCGTCTAAAACAATTACTCCTCCATCTAAAACACGTAGAGATCGTTCAACCTCAGCTGTAAAATCAACATGGCCGGGAGTATCAATGATATTTATTCTTATTTCAGCATCTTTGAAAATTCCCGATTTTGGAATCCAAAAAGTGGTAACTGCTGCGGAAACAATAGTAATTCCGCGCTCCCTCTCCTGCTCCATCCAGTCAGTCACAGTTGTTCCCTCATCAATATTCCCGATTTTATAAGTTTTTCCAGTATAAAAAAGAATCCGCTCGGTGGTAGTTGTTTTCCCAGCATCAATGTGGGCAATAATCCCTATATTTCTAATTCTACTTATTGGGAAATCGCGCTTGGTTTTTGGTGTAGCCATTACTTCATTCCTTTCTCAAGATCTTGTATTATCTTCCGTAGATTCGCCAGTTGCACTCTAATTGTTTCCGCATCTTCAGTTAAAAGTTGGTACCCTGCATTTTCAGATAAATCACCTTTTGCAGCCTCAATACCTTTTTCAAGCATGGTTTTAGAAAGCTTCTCTTGAAGCTCACTCTCTTTTTTTCTCCACATTTCCAGTTTTTG
>CAYIDT010000004.1:2299-21425 GCA_964362265.1 uncultured Gammaproteobacteria bacterium
ACGAGCCTCTGCGCTAACTAAAATCCATCTAATCGCCAACGATTCTTTTCTATCTCCTCTTACCTCAACAGGAATCTGATATGAAGCTCCTCCAATCCGACGAGGCCGAACCTCCATTTTAGGAACAACATTTGCAATTGCAGTTTCAAAAACTTTTAATGGATCCTGTTTTGACTCCTCTCGAATTTGCTCTAGTGCTTTATAAACCAAATTTTGAGCTAAAGTTTTTTTACCATCTTTCATGACACGATTTATAAATCTGTGCAAGAGTTTTGATCCGAAAAGCGGATCAGGAGGCAATATTCTTTTTGTTACTTTTTTACTGCGCATGGTTATTCAGCCGGAGCTGGTTCTGGAACCGGAGCAGCACTAGCAGGTCTTGGGCCAGCCCCACCCCCACCTTTCTTTGCCCCATATTTAGACCTTGAAGTTCTCCTTCCAGAAACTCCTTCTAAATCCAATTTTCCACGAATGATGTGATATTTCACGCCTGGCAAATCTTTAACTCTTCCGCCTCTCACCAAAACAATTCCATGCTCTGCCAAATTGTG
The DNA here is from genome assembly GCA_964362265.1 of uncultured Gammaproteobacteria bacterium. GTDB lineage: Bacteria > Patescibacteriota > Microgenomatia > Daviesbacterales > UBA10151 > CAYIDT01. The sequence continues at coordinate 2,851 of CAYIDT010000004.1, forward strand.
TCCAATTCCTTGGATATAAGCCGTGACTTCACCATGATTAGATAATCTAACCCTGGCAACTTTCCGAAGAGCTGAATTAGGTTTTCTTGGCGTCATAGTTTTAACCAAAGTAACAACTCCTCGTTTTTGCGGATTAAAACCTATTACATATTTTCGATCTTTAGAATTAAAACTACGTCGCAGAAGTGTGGACTTTACTTTTTTGACCACCTTTTTCCGACCTATTCTAACAAGCTGGTTTATAGTTGGCATACTTTAATTTTCCTTATGATTCAACCTGAGCCCGATCCGAACTGGTTGGTATCAAACGTCCAATGATAACATTTTCCTTAAGTCCGATCAAACGATCAACTTTACCCATAACAGCAGCATCAGATAAAACAGTTGTTGTTTCTTGAAAAGATGCCGCTGATAAGAAGCTCTCTGTTTGAAGTGAAGCTCTAGTTATGCCTAAAATAACCACTCCTGCAGTTGCCGGATCTCCACCTTCTGCCAAAACCCGTTGGTTTTCTTCTTCGAAACGAATTTTATCTACAATTTCACCCGGCAAAAGATTGGTATTTCCGGCTGATTCAATTTTAACTTTATCAGACATTTTTTTAGTAATGACCTCAAAATGTCTTTCGTTGATTTGTACTCCCTGGCTTTCATAAACTTGTTTTACTTCATCAATGATGTATCTTTGAGCTTCCTTCAAACCTTTAATCCGTAATATTTCTTTAATATCAAGTTGGCCGTTTGAGAGTTGAGTCCCAGCACCAATCAATTCCCCATCCTCAACTAAAAGTGTAGCTGTAGCACCAACTATGTATTCCCGTTCTTCAATTGGTTTGCGCGTGGTACGAACTTTGACTTTAACTCCCATTTCAGTCTCATCAATTTTTACTTTTCCAGCTATTTCCGAAATTGGAGCAATCAACTTGGGAGAACGACCTTCAAAAAGCTCCTCCACTCTTGGTAAACCTGTTGTAATATCCAAACCTACAACTCCTCCTGTATGGAAAGTGCGCATGGTAAGTTGTGTTCCTGGCTCACCAATACTTTGAGCAGCTACCACCCCAACTGGTGTTCCAATTGCAACTTTTTTCCTGGTAGTTAAATCAAGGCCGAAACAAGATGAACAAAGCCCATATCTTGCCTCACAAGTTAAAGGGGAGCGCACTAAAACTTTAGGAACATCAGCTTTAACAATCTCTAAAATAACAGCTTCTGTCAAAAATGTTGCGGGCTTAGCAATAACATGCTTAAGTTTAGGGTCAATTATTTTTTCTAAAGTAACCCTTCCCAAAAATCTATTGATATTTGATAAAAGATTATCTTTAACAACCAAGGCCTCAATTCCTAATTTTGTATCACAATCCTCACTTCTTATAATCACATCATGAGCCACATCCACTAATCTTCTGGTTAAATAACCAGCATCAGCGGTTTTTAGGGCTTTATCAGCTACACCTTTTCTTGCTCCTCTACATGAGGTAAAGTATTCAAAAACTGATAAACCCTCTCTGTAGTTTGCCTTGGTAGGAAGCTCAACGATTTTTCCTGTTGGATCCGTTGATAAACCTCTCATGGCTGAAAGTTGTTTTGCTTGAGCACGGGATCCACGAGCTCCAGCTTCAACTATCATCCTAATTGGATTAAAGGTTCCTAGGTATTCCCATGTGGCACTGGCCAAATCCTCAGTTGTCCGTATCCAAACTTCTTGCGAGAGCTGTGATTTCTCATCCATAGTAATTAAACCTTTGGTAAAATTTTTCTCAATCTCCTCAACCTCTTTTTCTGCTTTTTTAATATAGTCAGGTTTTTGGGGTAAAATTTTAGCATCAAAAATACCAATGGAGGTACCAGATATAGTTGCTCCCCAAAAACCTAAAGCTTTAATTTTATCTATAAGCAGTGCTACTTCATCACGATCCAAATTCTCCATTGCCCGCAAAATTATATCCCGAATAATCACATTTCTAATGGGAATATTCAAAAATCCAAGTTGCGGGGGTAAAATTCTGTTAAATAATAGTCTCCCAACAGAAGTTCCAACCGTCTCTTCACCCAGACGAACTTTAATCTTTTGTCTCAAACTGATTTTTTTAAGTTGCCAGGCCAAAATTGCCTCTTCTTTTGAGATAAACATTTTAGGATCTTTTACGTCTTCATCAGGAATTGTTGTTAAAAAGTAGCAGCCAAGAGCCATCTCAATATTAGGAATGGTAATCGGTGTACCGTTGGCCGGAGAAAAGATATTAAATTTAGCCATCATTAAATTTTTAGCCTCATCCTGAGCCTTCTGAGAGAGGGGTACATGAACTGCCATTTGATCTCCATCAAAATCAGCATTAAATCCAGCACAAACACAAGGATGAATTGCAATGGCGTTCCCATCAACTAAAACTGGATAAAATGCTTGAATTCCCAGCCTATGTAAGGTTGGAGCCCTATTAATAAGTATTGGGTGACCCTCAATTATTTCTTCTAAAATATCCCAAACCTCAGCAGGCTTTGACTCCAGCACATTTTTTGCTCCCTTAACATTGGCAGATAAACCCCTAGTAATCATTTCACGTAAAACAAAAGGTTTGAACATCTCAAGTGCCATTTCTTTAGGAAGACCAACCTGGTCAAGTTGTAAATTAGGTCCAACCACAATAACAGATCTTCCTGAATAATCAACTCTTTTACCTAAAAGATTTTGCCTAAATCTTCCTTGTTTACCCCGCAGCATATCAGATAAGGAACGCAAAACACGACCCTGGGTGCGTCTTGTTCTACCTGTTGCATCAATTAAAGCATCAACTGCCTCCTGAAGCATTCTTCGCTCATTTCGCAGAATAATTTCCGGTGCTCCCAAATCCATTAATCTCTTTAATCTATTATTTCGATTGATTACTCTTCTATATAAATCATTCAAATCAGATGTGGCAAATCTACCTCCAGGAAGCTGAACCATTGGACGAAGGTCAGGAGGTAAAACTGGAAGAACTTTAAGTATCATCCATTCCGGGCGTATTTCTGCTAGTCTCATTCCTTCAACAATCCGAAGTCTTTTTGTAGCCTTAATATGTCGCTGGCCGCTTGATTTTCTAACCTCATCTCGCAAGCTCGCAGATAATTTATCCAGATCTAGTGTCTTAAGTGCCTCAAGTAAAGCCTCTGCACCCATATCTACAGTTACAAAATCGGAAACACCATATTCTTCAAGTTTTGAATGTTCCTCCTCAGATAAAACTTTTAAAGGAGCAAGTGATTTAACTAAATCCGCCACAGATTTGTAGATTGCTTCTATTTGTTCCTGTTCAACAATAGCAGCTTCCCGTAATTTTTGGATTTCCGCTCTAGTCTTTAAATTAGTTTCCCCCTCCTGCAGTTCATATTTTTCTTTATCCTTACCTTTTTTCTTCAAATCTTGTAACTTTTTCTTTACCTCTGCTTCTTTCTTCTTAATATCTGCTTCAAGCTTCTTTTGATTTACAGATATTCTTTGTTCTAAGTCCTTATTCAACTTCTCCAAAGCAGTAGCTTTTCTATCTGGTTCAATTTGGGTGACAAGGTATGAAGCAAAATAAACAATTGCCTCTAAGTGCTTTGGAGAAATATCCAAAATTAAAGATAGCTTACTTGGAGCTCCTTTGACAAACCAGTTGTGAGCCACAGGGGAGGCCAAGGTTATGTGTCCCATTCTCTCACGTCTTACCCGTGATTGGGTAACTTCAACACCACATTTATCACAAATAACCCCACGATATCTTATTCTTTTATACTTCCCGCAGTAACATTCATAATCTTTAGTTGGTCCAAAAATATTTTCCGAAAAAAGTCCATCCTTTTCAGATTTTAAAGTTCTATAATTAATAGTTTCAGGCTTAGTAACCTCACCAAAAGACCATCCATTTATATCCTCTTGAGAGGCTATTGTCAACCTTAATGCTTCAAAATCTAGCAAATCATTCATTTAGATCTCCTCTTTCTATAATCTCAAATGACCCAGCTTGTTTTATTTCGCCTTCGCTTCCAGCAGTACCTGCTTCTAAAACCTGCTCGAATTCTGCCACTTCTTTTTTGATCTCTTCCTTCTCCTCTGTGGGCTGCACTTGAACAATTTTTGCCCCAAGTGTTTGAACAGATAGTGAAAGTGCTTGAAGCTCTTTCACTAAAACCTTAAAGCTCTCAGGAATTAAAGATTGCGGAATATCAATTCCTTTAACTATTGCCTCAAAAGCCTTAGCACGTCCGACCACATCATCTGATTTTATAGTTAGCATTTCCTGTAAAACATTAGCTGCCCCATATGCCTCTAAGGCCCAAACTTCCATCTCTCCCAACCTCTGCCCTCCCATTTGAGCTTTTCCTCCCAATGGTTGTTGGGTAACCAAAGAATAGGGACCAGTTGAACGGGCATGAGTTTTATCTTCAACCATATGGATAAGTTTCATGATATATGACACTCCAACCGCAATAGGTGCGGCAAACTGTTCACCACTTCTACCATCTATTAATATACACTTACCATCTACTGGCAAATTCGCTTTCTTTAGCTCTTCTATAAAGATAGCTTCAGGAATTTTCTCAAAAACAGGAGCCGCTATCTTATATCCCAATCTCCTGGCAGCCAAACCAAGGTGAGCTTCCATCAGCTGCCCAAGATTCATTCTGGATAAAACCGACAAGGGAGAAATAATAATATCAATCCGTTCACCCGATGGAAGATACGGCATATCTGTCTCGGGTACGATTTTGGAAATGACACCTTTATTACCATGTCTTCCACAAAGCTTATCTCCCTCAGTAACTTTTCTAAGTTGAGCTACTTTAATCTGAATCCGGTTAAGCGTACCCGCATCCAACTCATCTCCTTCATCCCGAGAAAGTATTTGAATACCAATTACAGTCCCTCTCTCCCCATGAGGCACCCGCAACGATGTATCACGAACTTCTTTGGCTTTTTCTCCAAAAATTGCCTGCAATAATCTTTCCTCCGCCGTCAGCTCTGTTTCTCCTTTAGGCTGAACTTTCCCAACTAAAATATCATTCGGTCCAACCTCTGCTCCAACCCGAATAATTCCTTCCTCGTCCAAATTAGATAAAGCCTCCTCAGAAACATTGGGGATATCTCTAGTAAGCTCCTCCGGCCCAAGTTTCGTTTCAACCACATCTACCTCATACTCCTCTATATGAATAGAGGAGAGTACATCTTCTTTTACCAGGCGTTCAGAGATTACAATTGCATCTTCATATCCAAGACCATCAAAACTCATGTAAGCAATCAAAAGATTTGTTCCCAGTGCAAGCTCTCCTGCTTGGGTGGCTACTCCGTCAATTAAAAGGTCTCCGTTCTCAACTTTTTGCCCTAGACTTACTGCTGGGTGCTGAGAATAACAAGTTCCTTGTGGGGCGTTAACAAATTTTTTGACCTCATATTCAATCTCGCCGGTTTTGGTTTTTAAACTAACTTTATTTCCATCTACGTAAGTAACTACTCCTACCCCAGGGGCTCTAACAACTCTTCCCATATTATCTGCTACAACTGTTTCCATACCTGTACCAACAATTGGCGCTTGAGGGGAGATCAAGGGTACAGCCTGACATTGCATATGCGTACCCATTAAAGCTCGATTGGCATCATCATGGGCTAAAAATGGGATCAAAGAGGCAGAAGTTCCAACAATTTGCTGAGGCGATATATCAATTAGGTTTACATCCTTATTATCTGCTTCAAAAAACTCCCCTGCTTTTCTGACAGGTACTCGTTTTTGCATTATATATCCTTTTTCATCAATTTCAATTGTTGCTTCGGTAATAGTAAACTCCTCCTCATCATCACCTGCAAGATAGATCATTTCCGAGGTTACCCTTGGACGCCCTTTATCCAGTACTACTTTGCGATATGGAGTTTCCAAAAAACCATACTCATTAATCCTACAATACAGCGCAAGATAGGTAACAAGACCTATATTCGGTCCTTCTGGCGAACGGATTGGATCGATCCTGCCGTACTGGCTGTGATTAATATCCCGGATCGAGAAAGAGGCACGATCCCTAGTAATTCCTCCTGTTCCCATAACCGAGAGTCTACGCAAATGATCAACTTCTGAAAGTGGGTTTATTCGATCAGAAATCGAAGATAGTTGTGAAGTTCTAAAAAATTCATTCATTGCGGCAATAACAGGTTTGGCATTAATCAAATTTTGAGGAGAAATTTGCTGATCAGGCGCAATCAAGCTCATTCTTTCTTTGATTACACGCTCCAGTCTCAAGATTCCGGGACGAAAGGCGTTTTGCTGAACAAGCTCTCCAACGCATCGTACCCTCCTGTTTGCCAAATGATCAATATCATCAAGTTTACCCTTACCATTAGGAAGTCCAATTAAATATTTAATCGTTGCTAAAATATCTTCTTTGGTTAAAACATGATTCTCCGCAACATTATCTATCGACAAACCAAGCCTCTTGTTAATCTTAAACCTTCCTACCTTGGTTAAGTTATAACGTCGGGAACTAAAAAACATTCCGTCAAGCAAAGCCTTAGCATTATCCAAAACTATCGGATCTCCTGGGCGCAGTTTCTTAAATATCTCCAAAAGCGCACCTTCTGAACTTTTAGTTGGATCTTTAGTTAAACTCAAATCTATCAAATCCTGTTCTTCTTCTGTAAAAAGATTTTTTATAGCCTCATCATCATTAAATCCAAGCGCGCGAATAAGAGTTGTAGCGGCAAATTTTCTTCTTCTGTCAATTTTAACAGTTAAAACATCTGTTCTGGTTATTGAAAATTCAAGCCAAGCTCCCCTGTAAGGCCGAAGTTCTGCCTGGAAAAGCCTTTTTCCGGTTATTGGATCATCTATTGCCGAAAAAAACACACCAGGAGAACGCACAATCTGATTGACAATAACCCGCTCAACCCCATTGATAATAAAAGTACCTTTATCAGTCATTTGGGGCACGTCACCCAAAAAAACCCCTTGCTCATATTTTTTACCTGTTTGTTTCTCAGTTAAAACAGTTTCAAGCTTTAGCGGGACCTCGAAACTCACTCCCTTCTCTTGTGCCTTCTCGGCACTATATTTTGGTTTGCCAAAGACAAAAGATTTAAATTCCAGAGTCCAGTTTTTTCCAGTAAAATCTTCAATCGGGGAAATCTCGTCTAAAACCTCTTGGATACCTTCAGCTAAAAAGGAAGCGTAAGAATCTTTTTGAAGTTGAATGAGGTCAAGATTCGGTCGCAAAGTTGAAACAGAACCCCAGTATTTTCGTACTCCTTCTAAGTTTGTTTTCTTAGACATTAGTAGATGACCTATTTCGTCAACAAAAACAGACATACCCTAGTATGCCTATATGTTTTTGATTGAACTTATGAATAAATTACCACAAGATACTGGTGTTTGTCAAGCCTTGAAATTAGGGATTATTAGCCACATTTGCGTTGTGTTCATCCAGGGTTTTGGCATAATGGGAATTTCCTTTGGAATCATGGTAATAATATAAATAGGGGGTATTAGGATCAGCATTGGCCACGGCTTTTAAAGATGCTAACCCCGGATTACAAATTGGTGCTGGAGGAAGTCCAGAATTAGTATAAGTATTAAAGACGGACTTTATCTCTTTGTCTTCTTTTGTTATGTGTCTTTTCCACCAGGATTTTTCACCTTCCTGATACCCTAGCGCATACTGAATAGTTGCATCAACATCAAGTTTCATTCCTAAATTTAGCCGTTTCAAAAGTATACTTGCTATTTCCTGCCGTACTTTATCCGAGCGCCCTTCCCGCTCAACTAGGGAAGCCAGAATTACCCCTTCTGTCTCAGAAAATCCTTTGGCTTTAATTTTTAAGCGAAGGTCGTCCGAAAATCTTTTTTCAAAATTATCTCTCATGATTTTTGCAATTTGGTCTTCTGTTACATCGTTTGGAAAAAGATATGTATCAGGAAATACATACCCTTCCTTCATCAAACTCAATAATTTTTCACTTTTAACTTTGAACTTTGAACTTAAACTTTCTGCCATCTCTTCAACCCTCCAACCTTCAATTAAAGTTACCCAAGTTTCAACTGCCCCACCAACCAAAGTTTTTAAAATATCCTCCGAAGACATTGAGGGAGATAATTTAAAAGTGCCTGCTTGAAGTTTATCTCCCGACCCCTTTTGTTTAATAAGTAGTTTGAAAGCAGATTCCGAACGAATTAAATTTTTATTTTTAAGCTGCTTTGCAATATCATCTACATTTGAACCTTTGACAATAATAATAGTTTTCTCTTTATTTTCAGTACTTACAGGAGCAAGCTGAGAACCCCACCAGCCACGTAAAGCTACCAGTACTAATAAGAAAATAATTATAAGAGCAGGTAATTTTTTCATAAATTATCTAAATAATTTTGTAAAATCAAAGCTGCCGCTTGGGCATCATCAATCTTTCTCTTTTTCCTTGAAACCCCCATTTCAATCATTAGTTTTTGAGCATCTTTACTGGAAAGCGTTTCATCTGCAGACTCTACATCAAGCTCTTTCTTTTTCAGTTCATTAACCAACTTCTTGGCTGCCTTACCAGTTTTTCCCTCCGGCAATCCAATAACCACCTTATCTACCTGATTCACCTCAATCTCCCCGATAATCTTTTCAACAGCATCATCCAAAGAAGAAACTGTAATAATCTTTAAGGGTGAAGCCAATTCACCATCGGATAGTGCAAGCCCAATTTTTTTTAACCCAAAATCAATACCAAGAAATTTCATACTTAAATCGACTTCCCTACTACAACCAACCTTTTTGTATTTAAGCCTGGAGGAACACAGGTCATCAAAGAAATAAAACGGCCACTATCATTCGGAGGGTAGATTACAGAAAGATCATTTGGGGAAACAATCTTTATATCTGACACTCTATAGCTAAATTCAGAACCCAAAACCTTAATTTTGATTTCATCACCTTTACCAAGCTTTGTTAAATTGGCAAAAATTGAACCATAATTTTTATTTCCGTTAAAAAACTGAGGCAGAGCAGAGTGTCCCGAAATAAACATATTGCCCCGCTCACCAGGCAAAGCTGAACCCGGAAGATGTGCTAACCCTGATTTTAAATCATTACTGTCTACAAAAACTAATGCATCCAAAACACCAAGCTTTGGTATGGAGAGTTCAAAAGAATCGAAGGGGGGGATTGCAGCTCTTTTTATATTAGAAACAAAAGCGGGAAAATTATTTAAATCGTTTTGTACCGAAACTCCCAAAATTTGATCGCGCTCATTTTGAGGGCTTGCTAAAAAATCGGAAGCCTTGGAAAATCTAAGTTCCAAAAGTTGATAACCTATTATAGGCGACGCAACTTGAAACAAAATAAAAAAACCAAACCCCAGAAACACTATTGAGATAATTTTTGCCATCTATTGCAACTTTAACTCCAGTTTAATATTTCGATTAAGTAAAGGAAGGAGAGAAATTTGAGCAGGTAGAGATGGGGTTAATTTAATGTCAGCTCCAACTATATGTGGTTGCTTTTTTAAAATCTCTATTGCAGCAGTCGGAGTTTTAGCTCGAATTTTTCCTTTTAGTGTATTAATATCTATTTTCGGTGACAATTTTGCCTTAAATCTGGCCAGGAAAATTAATTTCCCATCTTTTTCCAGTTTTGATATATCCGCCGAGGTTTCTGTTTCTGCCAAGTTAAGCTCAAAACCTTGAGGTATTTGACTTCCAAGAGCTTTTGAAACAATACTCTTTAATGCAGACTCTGAATAAGCCGTACCTTTATATCTAATGGTTACATTTAAACTGAACTCTGAGGCCTGATTCCCGATACCCTTGCTGTAAGTTTTTTTTATAATTTCCTCAGATAAAGCTTCTTCTAAAATCTTTTTATCTTTTAATTTACCCTGCAGCTGATCTTTGGCTTGTTTACGAAGATTGGATGCTAGAGTGGCCAAGAGCTTTTTTTGATCCTCATCAGTTACAACTGTAACTAGTTTGGAGGTTCCTCCAGAAAAATTACCTTCAGACACAATTGCAACTTGTGAATTAGAAGTTAAGGTAAATTGACTCCCGGATGGTAAATTGCTATCCGGACCAACCGCAACTGCAGTCACATTGACTGAAGCTGTACTTTTACTATCAGCTATTGCTGATGTAGATGCCACATTGACTGCCTTATCGAGGGTGAATTTCAAACTATTAGATGAAATTACAGTTCCTTGAGAAACTACTTGTGCGCTGGTACTATTATTTATAACCTTCACAGTACCCTTGGCTAAATCTCCGACTGCTTTCTTGCCAGAGGCAGAGATCTTATCCGATCCATTTACTTCAATTGTAACTATTTCCCCAGGGATTATTTTTTTATTCTCGTCAACTGTTTTTGCCGCAGGATCAGCTGTAACTTGAGCATCTTTTTCTAAAATCTGGGGTTCAACAAAAATGGTGATCGAAGCTTGGGGCAAAAGCAAAACTGCTGCCAAAAGAAGAACAATAATTATAGATACTCCTCCTAATCTAGGGAGCCAGTTGCCCGCAGAGGATCCCTGTTCCATTTTAACTGGCTCCTGCACTCCCTCTGTTTTTTCTACTACCCGAATATTTGATGTCTCCAACTCATTCGATTCTTTTAGTTCCTCTTTTATTTCATTAATATCTCCTTCAACAAAACCAAAATCCTTGCTTTCGGATACAATCTCTTGCTCGGGTTTTACTGCTTCATCGACTTCACTAATTGGTACAACTCGGGCAGAGGTCCTAGAAATTTCACCAGATCCTTCAATCAAATTAACATCGCCCACAAGCTCTGAAGCTCCGGCTAAAGCTATCGCATTTACAGAGGTCCAACCTTCCAAAATTTCAATCTTGGGAAAATGCAAAAAAGAAAGACGCGACATCCAGGGAAAAGCTAAAAGCGTATCTTTAAGTTTTCCAAAATCTAAACCTTTACCACCATAAAGTAAAACTCTTGATGGCAACACTTCAACATCTGTAAAAGCTAAAAGAGCTTTCTCAATATCCTGTCCAGGGTTTTCACTTCTCTGCATAAGCTTCGTTCCATCTAGTTTACCAGCCCTTATCACTGTTACTTCCAGATCCTCTTTCTCAATATCAACTAAAATCCCTGTTGTAGGAGCACCCTCTTTTTGCTCCAGAAAATTAGCTATCGCGTGGGATGTTGCAACATAAGCAAGAGGTTTTAAATCTAAATATTTTGAAAGTTCCTGCAATGTTTTTAAGAATGGCGGTTTTAAATCGTCATCCATTAGCCAGGATGTCTGTACCCCAAAAAGGATTTTTTCCGGTTCTACTTCAAGGCTTAAAAGCACTTTGTCTAGAAGCTGATCAGCTACCTTAATTATTTCCTGCTCACCCCCATAAGAGCTTTCCGATGCATTTAAAACTTGAAGATTTTTACCTTCAATCAACCAAACACAAGCCTGCAAATTTTTAGGCCCAATATTGAGCGCAAAAAAATATTCTGCTTTTTGAGATGATTTACCAAAAGGAAGGGTACTTAAAAGATTTTTGAGAAAATCCATGGTTGCATACCTAGTTTACCATAAACTAAGACAAGCTGGAAACTGCCTTGTGCTTTTGCAATCTCTTCTCAAAATCTTGTAAATCCAGCGTTTTCCCACCCTCTTTAGCAAGTTCTTGTACAAGCTCAATGGGAAAACCAAAGCTCTGGGAAAGCAGGAAAGCATCCTCCCCGGAAATTTCTTGCCCAAGCTCTTTATATTTTTTTAAGCCCTCTCTTAAGGTTTTCTTAAAACGAGTCTCTTCTTCAACTAAGATTTCTAAATTAGCATTTTCGAGTTCTGGATACTGATTTTTATATTCATCCACAACAACCTGGGCAACATCTTTTAAGCTACCAACATTCTCATTTAACAACTTTCCATGAGTTATAGCCCGCCTGATTAATCTTCTTAAGATATAACCTCTTTCTTTATTTGAAGGTAAAACCCCATCTTCAATCAAAAAAGTTGAAGCTCTAATATGATCTGCAATGATCCTAATTCTTCTATCTGCAGTTTCATCTTTTCTATAATTTCTTTTAACCAGCTGTTCTATACTTTGAATAATTGGTAAAAAAAGATCTGTCTCAAAAACTGAGGGTTTACCTTGAATAACACCTACCATTCGCTCTATTCCTCCTCCGGTATCAACCCCTGTTAAACCAAGCTCCTTATAATTTCCATTTTTGTCACAATAATACGCCATAAAAACCAGTGTCCAAACTTCAAGTTTTTCTTTTGTTTTTGTCTGGTAAAAAAACTCACTGCTTGTGCCGCATGGACCCTCATCACCTGTTGGCCCCCAGAAACTATCTTCTCTTGGCGCAGGAGTAATTTTGTCTTCGGGTAAAAACTTCATCCATGTATTTTTCGCCTCATCATCTCTAGGTATTTTTGCATCGCCTTCAAAGTAGGTTGCTGATAATTTATCCTCTGGTAATCTAAGGGCTTCTGTTGCAAATTTCCACATCAACTCAATCGCTTTGTCTTTAAAGTACCCTCCTATTGAGAAATTACCCAACATCTCGAAAAATGTAAGGTGCGAGAAGTCTCCAACAAGATTAATATCTGAGGTTCTGAAGCACTTTTGAATGGAGGTTAAATCTGTACTTCCAAAATCAAAGCTTACATTTTTTTGTCCAGTAAAATAAGGTTTAAATTGTTGCATTCCAGCTGTTGTCAAAAGAACTGATTCGTCGTTTTTCGGCACCAACGAAGAAGAAGGTACAACCTTATGGCCATTCTTTTCAAAAAATTGTAAAAATTTTTTTCTTAAATCTTGTGAATTCATCTCATTTTAAAAACTTTTCTTTTTGGCAGTTTAGACTTCACAACCTTTTTTATAACTTCCGCTTTTATTTCAGGCGTAGAATCATCTCCTCTCTGCAAGTTATTGTTAAACCGAAGGAGCATCTTTCGAAGATCCCGCAAAATAAAAAACACCTGAACTCCACTTACAGTTAAAAAAACAGTTAAAAGTCCTATCAAAAAAATAAGTGCAATTTGTAGGAAATCCATGAAGTTTAATCTATCATAAAGAGGGTGACGGTGCAAACTATTCTTTTTCCAGATTCAAATAAACAGTTCGTTCAATTTTGGCTGTCTGATTTAGTTGTGAAGTTGAAGTAACAACGATTTTACCAATGGTTTCTGAAAACCGAAGTTCCTCCTTAAAATCCCCGTTACTGTCCACTTCAACCTGCTGGTTATTAATAGTCACTTTTGCCTCATGAGTAGTTTTGCCCACTACTTCAACAGTATTTGATTGCATTTTTTGCTGATCCTGCGGTTGATAGACTTCCAAGGATGGGGGGCCAACTAAAAATCTGTACTGAAACCAAAGATATCCAAAAAAAATTAGTATTAGAACAATAACCACTCCTTGCAAAATTCGAAGCGGTGTTAATCTCAACTTCCTTTTATCCAAAGGATTGGAAAAAGATTCTAAAATTTTTGGTGGGTGTTTACTATCTGCAAATTCACGGCGGAAGACTGCCAAAAGTTTATCTGTATCCAACCTTAAAAATTTTCCGTAGTTTTTAATAAATCCTTGAACAAAAGTTGGGGGAGGAAGTTTTGAATAATCGTCATTTTCCAAAGCTGCTAAAAGTTCTTTTCTAATTTTGGTAGCTTTTTCAATTTCCAAAAGAGTATAAAACTTTTTCTCTCTTTCTTCCTTTAAAATTTGTCCAACAGTCCGCATGTTTAAATCACCTTCATTAGGCTAAGCCGCTCCACCAGATCTTTGGGCTAAATATTCTTCAGCATTTCTGACCAAAACATCACGTGGTTTACTGCCTTCCCCAGGCCCGACAATGCCTGCTGACTCCAGTTCATCTAAAAGCCGTGCTGCCCTAGCATATCCTACCCGTAAACGCCGCTGAAGTAGAGAAGCCGATGCCCTATCGTATTGGCAAATAGTCCGCACTGCTTCATCAAAAAGCTCATCCTGATCCCCAACATCTCCTCCCTTACCCCATCTTCCAATAGGCATCTCCGTTACCTCTGCAGTATACTCAGGAGCAATACCCATATCTTTGAGGTATTTTATTAAGGCATTTATTTCATCATCTTTAACAATCACACCTTGAATTCTACTTGGTTTTGAAGCGTCGGGTGGTAAAAACAACATATCTCCTCTTCCAAGCAATTTTTCAGCCCCGGGCTGATCAATAATAACTCTAGAATCAATCATTGAGGAAACATTAAAAGCAACTCTTGCCGGAATATTGGCTTTAATTAAACCGGTTATTACATCAACAGAAGGCCTCTGCGTTGAAACAATCAAGTGAATTCCTGTAGCCCGGGCCATTTGAGCCAAACGGGTAATTGCATCCTCAATTTCAACTGGCGCAAACATCATTAAATCTGCCAGCTCATCAATGATAATTACTATATAAGGGAGCGCCTGAAATCCTGACATCTCATTATATCCAACAATATTTCTAACACCAACAGATTGGAAAAGTTTATAACGGCGATCCATCTCTGCCATGGCCCACTTTAGCGCCGAGAGAATTTTTTCGGGCTCTGTAATAACCGGGGTTAAAAGATGAGGAATTCCATTATAACCAGTAAGCTCAACTCTTTTAGGATCAATTAAAATAAGTTTTAACTCTTGCGGAGAATTCCTAAAAAGCAGGCATGAAATAATAGCATTGATAAGTACTGATTTTCCTGAACCGGTTGTCCCCGCCACTAACAGATGCGGCATTCTATCAAGATCAACTATCACAGGGGAAGATGAGGTATCTCGACCCAAAGTGATTGCTAGTTTGGATTTGCGCAAATCTATCTCATCTGATGACAAAAGATTTTTTAGCCCAACAATTTCTAAGGAGCGATTTGGTACCTCAATTCCAACTAAAGACTTTCCCGGAATCGGAGCTTCAACTCTAACAGTTCCAGTAGGTGTTGCTAAAGACAGCGCTATATCATGTTGTAAATTGGCAATTTTGGCGATTTTGGTTCCAGCTGCAATCTCAAGAGCATACTGAGTAACTGCCGGACCTCCATTTATTTCTGCAACTCTGGCTTGTACTCCAAAAGAATCCAAGGTTTTTTCAATTATTCCTGCATTTTTCTTAATATCACCTCGCTCAGCTTGAGATCCGACTTTATCTGAAAGAAGCGATAAAGGTGGATATTTCCAGACTTTAACTTCCCCTGCCATATTTTGCACCAGTTCATCTGCCACAATAGCTTGTGGCTCTTTGAGTTTTGATTTTTCGCTAGCTACCATTCCGGAAACTTTAATTGGAATATTTTTAGCTTCAAATGTACGGCTCCTTGTAAAAATCGGCTTGAAAACTTTTATCTTTAGAAAACCAAAGATTGTCGCAAAAATGCTAAAAATTTGAGAAAGTGATGTATTAAATAAAACCACGAGGCCAACTAAAAATACACCCAAAAGTAGCACCGCTGCCCCTGCCTCTGTGACAAATGAGGAAAGCTGAACCCATAAATTTGTACCTAAACTACCAGCCCAAGTTTGATTAAATGCAGCTGTTAAAGAAGTTAGCGATAAAATGATTAAAATAATCCCCAATAAAACATTTGTTTGAGCAAAACCCCATTTAACTTTTTGCAAAACTAAAGCTGCTAGTAAAAATATAACAGGGGAAACTACATAAGTCCAACCAAAGATTTCAAATAAAAATTTTTCCCAAAAACTTAAAATTTTAGTATCTGTTACTAAAGTTATAAGAGATAATCCGGCTAAAACAATTGCCACTAAAGACCCGACAGCAATAATAGTTTTTTTCTTTAACCTTAACCTTGGAGCTGAATAAATATAACGTCTTCGAGCCATAATAAATATTATAGTTATAACAATTATACCATAAAACTATAGGGCCTATACCTCTACAATTAGTGGTAATATTAATGGTCTTCTTTCAGTTTCCTTATAAAAAAACCTTCCTAAATCATCTTCTATCACCTTGCGTAAAAATCTCCAGTCGGAAATCTTTTTTCCATGAACCTTAACTATCTCCCGCACTACTTCTCTTGCCTGATCCAAGAGGTCTTCGGCATCTTCTTCAAAAACAAAACCTCTTGAAATAATATCTGGTTCTCCTCCTAACTTTCCGGTTTGCTCATCAATTGGTACTATCACCACCACCAATCCCTCCTCGCTCATTACTTGCCTATCCCTTAAAATCACCTTGCCAACATCTCCCACTCCCAACCCATCAACATAGACATTGTGAACCGCTACCGCACCGTTAATCTTAGCAAAATCTTTAGTAATTTCTATCACACTTCCATCCTCAGCCATTAAAATCTGCTCCTCTTTATACCCCATATGTTGGGCCATTTGAGAAAAAACTTTCATATGCCTGAAATTACCTCCAATCGGCAGAATATATTTAGGCCTAGCTAAGCTTACCATTGTTTTGAGCTCCTCCTGCGCAGCATGACCACTAACATGAAGATCTGATTCAATAGCAGAGTAGTAAACACTGCAACCTTTATGTGTTAAAAGATCAATTAAGTTACCTTGGGCCTCCTGAACCGAGGGGATCGGGTCGGCACTAAAAACTACACTATCTCTTGGGTTTAAGGTCACAAACTTATGGTCATCATTAGCAGCCCTAGATAGCGCTGAATCTGACTGACCAAAAGCCCCGGCAATCAAAATCATTAACTTATCATTGGGAAAACTCTTAATCGCATCTTGCGATATCAAAAGTCCTGGTGGCACATCTAAATAGCCCAAATCCCGACCGATTTGAAAATTGTTTTCCAAAGACCTGCCTGAAAGAACCAGTTTCCTAGATGATTTAACTGCCACATTAATAGCCTGTTGAACTCTTGTCAGATTAGAGGATGTCATGGTGATCAAAACTTTTCCCAATGTTTCTTTCTCTACTTTTTCAAAAGTCCCTTCAATAGACCGCTCAGATAAGTTATAGCCGGGCTTCTCCGATCTTAAGCAATCAATATTCATCAAAATCACTCCTTCCTCGGACACCCGAGCTAACCTAGCTACATCAGTAACCTGGCCATTTACCGGAGTCCAATCCATTTTAAAATCAGCTTGGTGAATGATCACCCCAACCGGAGTCCGTATCACTATCCCGGTTGAATCAGGAATGGAATGAGAAACTTGATAAAAAGAGATTTCAAAAACCCCCAGGGAAATAGTGTCATTAATACTTAAAGTATTAATCTTATCTGTAGGCAAACCGTGTTCTCTAAACCTACCCGTAATCATACCACAAGTTAGTTTTTGAGAATAGATCGGTACATCAAGTTCAGGCCACAAATAAGGCAGGCCTCCTATATGATCCTCATGGCCATGGGTTATCACAATACCTCTAATCTTTTCTTTTTTATCTCTCAAATACGAAATATCAGGAATTACCAAATCCACCCCTAACATATCACCGGTTGGGAAACTGACTCCACAATCCACAATTAAAATATCATCCCCGTATTCATAAACATACATATTTTTAGTCACATCCCCAACACCCCCAAGAGGAATTAACCTTAGCACTTGTTTGTTATTTTGTTTAAAACTAATTCTTGGTTTAAAAGTTTTCATATTCCTAGCTTGGCAGATATTCTGTCAAATTCTCTGTCGTTATTTGATATGGTCCTATATTCCCTTCCACAATCTGCCTAGCAATTTTACGGGCCAGCCCCTGAAGGGTTCTCTCTAGCGATCTAATACCTGCATCAAAACCCAATGGCCTTATCAAATGCGACCAAACCCCATCATCTATTACCACCTGCCCGTTTTCCAGCCCTGCCTCTTTTAAACTTGAAGGTAGAAGATAATTTTTAGCAATCACCAGTTTTTCCTCATCAGTGTATGCCGGCATTAAAACTGCCTCTAACCTATCCATCACAGCTGTTGCAATATTACTGGTGTTGTTGGCTGTTGCTATAAATAATACCTTAGATAAATCAAATGTAAAATCTAGATAATGGTCCAAAAAAGCATGATTTTGGGCAGGATCTAAAAGTTCAACCAAAACCCCCATTATATCCACTCTTCCTTCCTGGGCCACCCTGTCAATTTCATCAAGTAAAATTACAGGATTTTTAACTCCAGCTACCTTAATTGTTTTAATTATGAGACCTGGCTCAGCATCAGGTCTGGTTCTTGACTGCCCCCGAAGCGCCAGTGCATCTCCCAACCCTCCAAAAGGAATACGGACAATGGGCCTGCCCAAAGCCTCGGCTATTGAATAAGCAATCGTAGTTTTGCCAGTACCAACCAAGCCAACAAAAAGCAGAATAGGGGCATGCAAATTCTCTTGTTCACTTTTTCTATTATACAAAATTAGAACAGATAAATATTCTAAAATTCTATCTTTAACAACCTGTAAGCCGTAATGGTTTTTATCCAGGATTTGTTTTGCCCGGGCTAAATCCAAAATATCCTGACCGAATTTATTAAAAGGTAAACTCAAAACAAATTCAATATAATCAATGAGTTTTTCGTATTCAGGACCTGTCCCTGTAAACTTAAGCAAGTTAAAGAGTCTTTCTTCGATATCTTTTGGGAGTTCTCCTTGCGCAATTTTTTGTTTTAAGCTCTCAATATCCCCTTGGACAGTATTATCCATAAACTTTATCTATTTTACCT
>CAYIDT010000005.1:0-19072 GCA_964362265.1 uncultured Gammaproteobacteria bacterium
GCCACAACCTCATCAGGGTTAATCCCTTTGTGAGGTTCTTTGCCAAAAAAGTCCTGTACAGCTTTTTGAACTGCCGGCATCCGAGTCATTCCTCCAACCAAAACTATCTCGTCCACATCTTTTGCCTCCAACTTGGCATCTTTCAAAGCTGATTTAACTGCATCAAAGCTTTTATCAATTAAAGGCTTAACCATGGCTTCAAGCTTGGCCCGGGACAACTTCATTTCCAGATGTTTTGGGCCACTAGCATCAGCAGTGACAAAGGGAATGGAAATTGCAGCTTCTTGAGTAGAAGATAGCTCAACTTTGGCTTTTTCAGCAGCATCACGCAGTCTTTGCAAGGCTTGCCTGTCACTCTTTAAATCAATCCCCTGCTCTTTTTTAAACTCTTCTGCCAAATGATCCAAAATAACCTGATCAAAATCATCTCCGCCAAGGTGTGTATCACCATTGGTTGACTTAACCTCAATTACCCCGTCACCAAGTTCCAGAATGGAAATATCAAAAGTACCTCCCCCTAAATCATAAACAGCAATTGTGTGGGCATGAGATTTATCCAAACCATAAGCCAAAGCTGCAGCAGTTGGTTCATTAATAATTCGGGAAACATTTAACCCGGCAATTTCTCCGGCTTGTTTGGTGGCTTGACGTTGTGAATCATCAAAATAAGCAGGAACTGTGATCACAGCATCTGTTACTTTTTCACCCAAGTAAGATTCCGCATCAGCCTTAATTTTTTGTAAAATCTGGGCAGAAACTTCCTGCGGGGTATATTCATGTCCATCTACTTCCACAACAGCCATACCTTCGCGGCCTTCTTTAATAGTGTAAGGGAGCCATTTTATGTCGCGTTGAACTTCCGGGTCTTTAAATTTCCGGCCCACTAACCTCTTTATTGAAAAAATAGTTTCTTTGGGGTTAACAATAGACTGCCGCTTGGCCACCCGGCCAACAATATTTTTACCAGGATTAACAACCGAGGGAATAATATTTTCCCCCTCGCTTGAGTGGATCACTTTGGGCTTCCCACCCTCCATGACAGCCACTACACTATTAGTTGTCCCCAAATCAATTCCAACAATTTTTGACATATTATATCGATCCTTCGACTTCTGGTTCGACTGCTCTCACCACTCGCTCAGGATGGTCTTCGGACTTGCGTCCTACGACCACTTGCGCCGGCCTTAAGACCTTTCCATTTAAATTATACCCTTTTCTGACAACTTCTAAAATCATATTATTTTCTCCATCTCTGGTGTCAACAGCCTCATGAAGAGCCGGATCAAATACTCCATCTGCTGGTATTTCATCCAGCCCTTCGCTTTGTAAAACTCCTTCAAACTCTTTTACAGCAAGTTCCACGCCTCTGGCCCACCCACTTTGCCGCTCATCTTCACTAATCCCAGCCAAAGCCTGTTCTAAATGATCTAAAACAGGAAGCATTCTTTTTATCAGTTCCCCTCCAACAAAGCTTGTGAGCTCTGATCTTCCTTCAGAAATCCGCTTTTCCAAATTCTGATAATCAGCCAAGGCTCTTTTAAGTTGAGCCTCTAAATCTGCTGCTTTTTGTTCTAATTCATTTGTTTTTTTCTTAGCCATATTATCTCCAACTACCCGATGCTTCTGTTATTAAATTTCTCACATATTTCACATAAGGTAAAATTAGCGCAAAATTCATCCTTGCCGGGCCAATGACTCCAACTACCCCACCCCTTGGCCCTGAGCCTGTCGAAGGGTTTTCTGGTACAACCTCATACTTCGTAAACACAAACCCTGTTGAGCGCAAATTCTCAAATTCCATATCCTCTCCAAACAAAATATGAATAGGGTCGGACCCTTGAGCGCGCCCGATAATTTCCTGCAACCTCGTAAACTCATCAAATAATCCCAAAACATACCTTGTTACATCAATATCATAAAATTCCGACCAATCCAAAATATTGGCTGCACCAGAATAATAAACTTGGTTATTGACATCATCTATGGCAATGCCCAACATATCACACCTTGAAGCCAGCGCTTTAACTGCTTCCCTAAGCAAATTCTCATATTCGAAGCGGCGCTGCCACATACTCTCTTTAATGGCCACTTCCGCAGAAACAGGCAGCTCTTTTTCCTTCATCAGCTCCTGAATATAGAATCTAAAACCAAGAGATGTTGGAGTACGCCCGGCGCTAGTATGGGGTTGGCGTAAATATCCAAGTTCAGTTAAACGAACCATTTCATTTCTAATGGTGGCCGGGGAAACCCCTAGGTCATGTTTACGCTCAACAACCTCAGAACCAACCGGCTCGGCATTCTCAATATACTCCTCAATTACAGCTTTTAAAAGTGCCCTTTGACGATCTGTTAGATCCATTTGGCACTATCCTACCATGAGTGCTAAAGAATGTCAAGGGGTTATCTTAACTTGACTAAGATATCTACTTTACTTTAAAGTAGTTATTTGTGATTAAACAAGTAAAACATCATACCAAACAAGCCTTCCCTGCACTGCGTTATAGAAATTACCAGATCTTTTTTACTGCTCAAATGATTTCTTTAACCGGCCTTTGGATGCAAATGGTTGGCCAGGGATATTTGGTTTTTCAGCTAACCCACAGCGCTTTTATGGTAGGACTTATGGCTGCAATAGCTCAACTCCCAGCTTTGTTTTTTACACTCATTGGAGGAACCCTGGCAGATAGATTCCCCAAAAAAAATATTCTAAGAATTACTCAACTTTTTCAGTTTATTTTAGCATCGGGTTTGGGAATTGCTGTTATCTCCGGTCATATAGACCTAATAAGCTTGGGGGTTTTTACCTTTTTGATGGGCCTTGTAAGTGCAATTGACCAACCAACCAGAATTTCAATTATAGTAGAGTTGGTTGAAAGAAAAGATTTGCATTCGGCAATAGCCACAAATATGAGTGTGTTTAGCTCGGCAAGGATAATTGGTCCCGCCGTAGCGGGATGGCTTATATTTGCTTTCGGGGTTGGCTGGGCATTTTTATTGAACGGTATATCTTATTTGGCACCATTTTTAGCTTATCATTTTATTAAATTTGCTCCCCATATTAAAAAACCCCATCCGGGAACCTTAAACGCAATCAGGGAAGGTATTCATTATGCTGCTACCCATAAAATCATCAGGCTTTTACTTTTATATTTAGGGATAATCTCAGTTTTTGGCTGGTCTTACACTGTACTTTTACCTGTTTTAGCAGAAAAAGTTTTCAATCAGGGAGCTCAAGGTTTAGGATATCTATATTCTGCGGCAGGATTAGGATCTGTTATTGGGGCAATATTTGTTTCTATTTACACAAGAAGGTTTGATCCTAAAAAGCTCATGTTTTTTGGCGGACTTTTATATGCAACAGCACTTATCGGTTTCTCACTAACACACGTCTTTGAGTTTGCACTAATTCTTCTTTTCTTAACAGGTCTTGGCATAACCACCCAAAATTCAACAATTCAGGCAACTATTCAGCATGAAGTTGAAGATAGATTCAGAGGTAGAGTTTCAAGTCTCCAAAGTTTAGTTTTAATGGGACTTCATCCGCTGGGAAGTTTCCAAATAGGAACTTTGGCCCAACTTTTTGGTTCTCAACCGGCCATAGGACTGGGAGGAATAATTATTTTTCTATCCGCAATTTTACTTTATCTTAAAATGCCGAAATTATTTTTGAACAAAAAGTAGAGCATTTGGGATATTTCTTCCCGGTCCAGCCTTATATCCTCCAAACCATAAAGCTGTTGATCCTCCATCGTCTAAATTTAGTGCGTTTTGGATTCCCATTGCATGCAAAGTATGGGCAGATTCTTCAACTGTTGCATTAAAAACAACCCCAATATAGATAGTCGAGCCGGTTGCTCCGACAAAAGACCTTCCTCCTTTATTGGTCAGTTTCCCGTCACTTGAACCGGCATAAGCTATATTTCCACCTTGAACCAGCATGGGGTAATTTGCAATTACACTATCAGCACTTGTATCCCTCCCCCACTCTAGCGATTGACCTACAAACCGAACAGTTCCATAGCCAAAAATAACAGCAGGAATTGTCGAATAAACATTATTACTTGCATTAAAATAAACTTTATCTTTATTCATCAGGAGTGTATCAAAAGTATTAGTTTTACCAGCACAAGAATCATAAGAGGCCGGACAAAAATATGACCCGTTTACTCCGGCATATGCTCCGTTTCTGGAAACATATTCTCCTAGGGAAAACGCAGGACAATCATTACTGCAATCTCCACTTGAGGCAGTATCCACAATAACCTTTGTTGATCCCATATCTGCAACAACAATAGCAACTTTAAATGTGCCTTTTTCTGACTTAACACTCTGCAAAGAATAACCAGAACCGGGTGGGCTGTTATTTTCCAGAGGAGGTGGGGTTGTGGGTTTTAACGTAGGAATATGGGTTAGGATGGGAGTAGGCTCTTGGGTAGGTAATGGGGTAGAAGTTGGAGGCTGCACCAAAGGAGCTTTGTATTCAGAAAGCTTGGCTACCCCAAAGCTAACTAGCGTTATAATTGTCATAATAACGATTACAATACCCATGGCCTTAAGATTATTAAAATTTTACCATAAACCTAAAGTTTTTAAGTTCCAGCGCACGCTTTGCAATCGCTCCTGTGAGTCACAATTATGTAAACTGTTGCAACACCAACTAGAATATAAACTAATTTTGCGATATCCATACCCAAAAGACTCTCCACCAAATTCAAATTCAAAAGCCCTACCAAACCCCAGTTTAAACCTCCAACCCAAAGCAAAACACAAGCTACCATGTGCAGTACTTTCATTAATCTCACCTCCCCTCTTATCTATATTTAGCATAATCATAAACTAACTAGAAAATCAAGACAGTGAGTTTAATTACAATAATTATGTTATTCTGATAAGTAGTAGGTTTACCCCAACCCTTAGGATTTCAGGATGCTCAGGAAAGCCTCCTGGGGGATTTCTACCTTACCGATCATTTTCATTTTTTTCTTGCCTTTTTTCTGTTTTTCCAAAAGCTTATCCTTTCTGGTTCTATCCCCGCCATAAAGCTTAGCTGTAACGTCTTTTCTAAAAGCTGACAGCGTTTCCCTGGCAATAATTTTTCCTCCGATGCTAGCTTGAATTGCCACCTCAAAATTTTGTCTTGGCAAAACCTCTTTTAATTTTTCAACTACTCTCCTGCCAATAAAATCAGCCTTTTCTCTGACCACTATTTGTGATAGCGCATCTATCTTTTCCCCTCCTACCAGTATGTCCATCCTTAACGCATCAACCTCTCTAAATTCCAAAAATTCCCAGTCTAGCGATGCAAATCCAGAAGAAACAGATTTTAACTTATCATAAAAATCAGTAATCATCTCAGACAGCGGCATTTCATAACTTAACTCAACTTGCGCTCCAAAATGCTGCATATTTTTAAAAAGTCCACACTTATCCTGGACCAAATCCATAACAGATCCAATATAGCTTTGTGGCACAAATATTTTTAAAAATACCCAAGGCTCTTTTAAATCTTTCAGGTTTTCACCCTGAGGTAAATCAACCGGATTATGAATAAGTTTATCCTCCAACATGTATTCAACTGATGGAGTAGTAGCTATTAACTCTGCTCCAAATTCTTGCGATAACCTCTCCTGCACAACCTCGGCATGTAAAAGTCCTAAAAACCCGCATCTAAAACCTGCCCCCAGGGCGCTTGAGTGTTCCAGCTCAAATGTAAAAGCCGGATCATTTAATCTAAATTTCCCCAGCGCATCTTTAATATCATGATATTCATCCTGGTCAATTGGATAAAGCCCAACATAAACCATAGGCTTTACTTTTTTATATCCAGGGACAAGGTTAACATTAAAATCAGTTGATATAGTATCGCCTACCTGTACCTGGTCCGACACTTTAATACCTGTTGCAATATAGCCTATTTCTCCAGATCCAAGCTGATTAGCGGGCATTAACTGGGGACCAAAATATCCCATTTCTAAAACCTGACTAACTGCTTTTGTCCCTAAAAACTTAATTTCTGATCCGGTTTTTGGAACTTGCCCCTCAACTACTCTTATAGCCGCTACCACTCCTTTATATGAATCAAAAAAACTGTCAAAAACAAGAGCCCGAAGTATCTGATTCTCTGTTTGTTTTGGCGAAGGAACCCTGTCAACTATCGCCTTTAAAATCTCCTCCACTCCTTGTCCTGTTTTAGCCGATACTAAAAGTATTTCATCTTCTTTAAAACCAAAGCTATCTATCAGTTCCTGTTTTGTTTTATCAATATCGGCGTTGGGTAAATCAATTTTGTTTATAACCGGAATAAGCACTAAACTTTGCTCCAGCGCTGCCAGGCCATGTGACAGCGTTTGGGCCTGAACCCCCTGGGTGACATCTACTAAAAGTATTGCTCCTTCAACTGCGTTCAGCGCCCGGGATACTTCATAGGAAAAATCAACATGGCCAGGAGTATCGATTAAGTTCAAAGTGTAAAGTGTAAAGTGTAAAGTGTACTGCAGGCGAACAGGAGCAAGCTTGATTGTAATTCCCCTTTCCCGCTCCAAGGCCAAACTATCCAGGAGCTGTGGTTTAAGTTTATCTTGTGATACTGTCCCAGTAATTTCCAAAAACCTATCAGCTAAAGTTGATTTTCCATGATCAATATGTGCCAGTATGCAGAAATTTCTAATCTGTAAGAGAGCTTTGCTCATATTCATAAACCTTCCGGCCCATGGATAATCTCTTCTGGCTTAACTTGAGATCCAGCCTGGCGCAACTTCCCAAAAATATTTTTATAAAGATTTAAAAACGTAGAGAGTTCTGTAACCTTCATCAGCCAAACTAAAACTAAATAAACGCTCAGAGCAAATATCGCGGCCAACCCTGTTAAAATTATCAAATTTATGGTCCTTGTTGTATCAAAAATAACTTGATCCAAAAGTTTAATCGGGATATATAGTGTTCCTGCCATAATTACCGTTGCTAAAAGCATTTTACAAAAAGGTATTAAAACTAATTTCATTCCAAATCCTCCAATCTTAAAATGTAAACTTGAAAAAAGTAAAACCGTTGATAAAATGTTTGATGCCGAAAGAGCAAATCCTAGACCCCACACCTCAAGATGTAAAAATTGAACAAAATAAACACTTAAAATAATATTTGTTGCAACCACAATAAAGGAGATTAAAACCGGTGTTTTAGTATCTTTAAGGGCGTAAAATCCCCTAACCAAAAGCAGTGAGACTGCCTGAGCAGCCAAACCAACTGCCAAAAATCCCAATGTTTTACCTGTTAATACAGTTGAAGGCCAGTCAAACTGGGAAGCCCCGAAAACAAGCCGTACCGCAGGAATGCGCAAAATTATTAGAATGGCTGTTGCTGGTAAGCTCAAAAATAAAATCTGATGCATTGTTGTTAAAAGCGTTAATTTAAATTCCTCCAACCCCCCTCTCGCGCGCTCGGAGGATAAAATAGGCAAAGCAGCCTGGGCCAAAGTTGCTCCGAAAAGCGAGATCGGCACAACCTGAAGATGCTGGGAAAATGTAAGGTATGTTACTGAGGCAGTTGATATTAAAGAAGCAAGGATAACCCCTACAGTTTCATTAATTTGTTCAGCAGCCAATCCCAAAGTCCTCATACTCATAAGCCTTATGATCTCCTTTACTCCTGCATGGATAAATGTAAAAGATTTGTTAACCCTAAATCCCAATTGGTAAACTAATGAAAATTGTATTAAAACATGAAATGCCGCCCCAATCAAAACTCCAATCGCTGCACCCATTACTCCAAAACCCGGAGAGAAAAAAATAATCCCTAAAATGATCCCCAAATTATAAACAACCCCTGCAAAAGCCGGGATAATAAAGCGCTGGAAGGATTGCAGAATGCCTACAAAAAATGACCCTACTGTTAAAATAATTTGGCCTAAAAGAATCATCCTGGTCAGGGAAACAACTTGAGCTTGTTGCTCTTCAGTAAAACCAGGAACAATAAGCGCGGTTAAAGGACCTGCAAAAATATAAATCAAAGTAGTAACCACAGCAAGAAGCATCAAAGCCAAACTCAAAATAGATTGCGCAAGTTTAAACGCCTCATCTTTACCATCTCTCTCTATTACTTCTGTAAAAACCGGAATAAAAGCAACAGAGAGTGCTCCCAAAATCAAAAGCTGGAAAACGAAATCAGGCAACCTAAAAGCTGCAAAAAATATAGCTACAGTATCCGGGGTAAAAGTATGAGCCAAAAGTCTATCCCTAATAAGACCTAAAATTTTGGCCAAGATGACTGTTGCCATAATAATTGTAGCAGCAGATAAAATTGAGGTTTGGCGAGCAGTTAAAATTAAAAAAATATTTTTAACCATTCCAATTATTCTAGCATCACAGCTTGCACAAAGGAAGAACCTATGTTACTATTTCTCCCATGCCTATAATTAAAAGTGCTATTAAAAAGTTAAGAAAAGACAGGAAAAGAACTATTTTAAATAAAAAGAAAAAAGATAATTTAAAAACCTTGATTAAGAAAGCCAGGCTGGATAATACTAAGGAAAATTTATCGGCGGTCTTTTCAGCATTAGATAAAGCAGCTAAAGTGAAATTAATTCATAAAAACAAGGCCTCCAGATTAAAATCCAGATTATCAAAAGGAACCCCACCCTAGACCCTAACCCCTATACCCTGTTAAAATATACTCATGCCCAAGAAGAATTTAAAGTTTGTCCTTAACTTAGATTTACTTAAACCACAGTCTTCACCTCAAAAATTATTAACCAAATTTTTTAATTGGGCTTTATCTGCCGGGCGTTATTTAATAATTTTTGTTGAAATTATTGTTTTGGCAGCTTTCCTAACCCGGTTTAAATTCGACGCAGAACTTTCGGATACAAAAGAAGCAATTGAAAATCAAATTCCCTACATTGACAGTTTAGCTCCTGATGAAGTTAAAATTCGCCGATTACAATTTCAGATTGCTACAATTAAAGAGAAAAAGAAACAACTTTTGGATTTTAGCCAAGTATTTGAGGCTATTTCAAATCAGGTTCCAGCAGGGATTACATTAACCAATATCGGTATCGAACAATCTTTAGGCGGGTTAAATGTTCGACTCAGCGGTAAAGCAACAAATGATTTAGAGCTTGCCAGCTTTGTTGCCGGCTTAAAGGGTGATTCAAAATTTTCTGGTATTAGCTTAAAAAGCGTGGCGCTTGAGGGTGGTTTTATCAGTTTTACCATCACAGGGCCTATTAACTTATCTGGCGTAGCGGGGAATAATTTATGAACACACAAAAAAGACAGTTTCGCTATTCTACTTATATTGAACCGGTCATTAAGCCTCTTATTGTTAAAACCTACGGCTTTCCAATACTTACCACTGTGGCAATTATTACCTTTTTGCTGTTTGCTATAAAACCAACAGTTGAAACAATTTTAACTTTGCAAAAAGATTTGTCAAATCAAAAACAAATCCTTTCAAAAGCTACGAAAAAAAGTGAAGCTTTATCAGTAGCAATAACAAATTATAGATTAATAGATACCCAAAAACTCTCCACTATTGCCTCTCTTGTTCCAGATAATCCAGGAATTCAAACAATTATTACCTCACTTGAGAACGCCGCAAGAGTTCCGGAGGCTTCGATATCGGCAATTCAATTTCAGCCAATATCTTATGAAAAATTAAATAACTCAACAAATACTTTATCCGAGATACAATTTACATATAATATTGAGGGGACTTTTGCCTCTTTGAAAAAAGTTTTACAAAATTTAGGAAGCTCAACTCGGCTAATTATAATTAATAGCGTTAATATAAATAAGCTTGAAAGATCTGGGGGGCTTTTGATGAGTATTTCAGGAAAAACATATTATTTACACCAATGACCAGAAAAGAAATTTATATCATTGCTATAATCACACTAATTACTATCTTGGCTTGGGTTGCTTTTGATATCATACACAAAAGGCAACAGGTTGAAGTGCCTGCAACTGTTCAAGAAAAACTGGAGCCGCTAAATCCTGAGTTTGATTTAGAAGGTATATGATTAACGATATATTTAAATTTAGAATACCTACCATTTTAGGTCTTGGTGTAATAGTAATCGGGCTTGGGGTTGGAGTTTATCTAACACTACAAAACCAAATCATTTTAACTAAAGCTGCACCTCAAATCAAGCCGGAAAATATCTTCGTTTCAAACATCGAAGAGACTTCTGTCACTATTTCCTGGACAACCCAGCAAAAAGCTATCGGGCTGGTAAAATTTGGATTAGCGGAAGTAGATGAGGAAGTAGTATTAGATATTAGAGACACAAAAGGGCCTACTGCAAGAAGTTTGCATTATGCCACTATCTCAAATTTAGTACCCCAAACAACTTATCAGTATAAAATTGTTTCGGGGAAATTTGAGAGCGTACCTACTCAGTTTACAACCGCTAAACAGTTGATACCTAACAATCTAAAACCTATTACAGGATCTGTTTTGGATGAGAATCAACCCCTTTCTGATGGTCTAGTTTACTTAAAAATCCCGGATAAAGAAGTTTTATCCACTACTATAAAAAGCTTGGGTAATTTTATAATTCCATTAACTTTTTTATCCATACAAAATAACACCTCAGCCAAATTAGAGATCATAAGTGAGGATGGACGAGTAGCCTCAGCCACTATCAATCTAATAAATGAAGGGCCAATTGGGCCGCTAAGGCTAGGCCAAGATTTGGATTTGAGTAAACAAATTATTAAAGCTTCTATAAACTCACAGTATGATTTAAACAATGATGGAGTGGTTAATACTTCAGATTATGCAATAGCTGTAAAAAATCTCAATCTTTCTACTTCAAAATTAACTGATAAAAGAGTTGATATCAATGGTGATGGGATCGTTGATAAAAAAGATACTGATTTAATTCTGTCCGAAATCCAAAAATCGGGAAATAAGTAAAAACTCCGCTTGTTTTGGCTCTATGAGTCCTTTTTTAATTTTAAAATCTAAATCTAGCATAAATTTATATAAAGAAATAATTTCATCTTGAGAAAAATTTTTCCGCTGTTTCGTAGCTTTTTGTTTTGCAAAAGGATGAGCGTTTTTGGGAAGATAAACTAAACTTCGCAGTAAATAAAAAATCATAGTTATAAAATATTGTGTATCAAGACCTGCTTTTTTCAGTTTGTCTATTTCCAAAAAAGCATTCGTATTTTTAGAGGCCAAAAGATCCAGAAACGGAAAGACAGATGCTTCTTTAGCTTCCGGAAAAAATAATACTTCAGCCTTAGGATATTTCTTTGGGTCGATTTCATGGTCAAACCAAAGAGCTAGGGTGTAGGAATTAGGGTTTAGGGTATAGTTAGTAAAATCATCCGATGAGTTTTCTATAATAATTAGTCTTTCTCCACCAAAAAGCGATGGGGATTGAAGATTCGTTAAAATCGTTTGTGTATCTGCCCCCTCTTCAAAAACAATCACATTTTCGGAATTAAATTTTTCCTTTAATTCTAAAAGTTTTTTTCTAGATGCACTAATTGCCGGACCGTGCAGAAGCAGTAGCCTCATTTGTATTTATCTCTCCTGATAGAACCTTTTTAACATATTCATGGATCAAATTATAGTCACTGGTTTTAGGAACTAAAACATAAGCACCTCCAAAATCTTGAGCTTTCGGCCGGACAAGAAGGTTTGAGTCATCAAGGACAAAATTTGCCCCTACCTGCAACTTTTTGCTTATACTATAAATTTCAATTATATCGTCTATAGGAATATCTACTTCCACGCTTTTGCCAAAAGTTGAAAGTAGATCTGTAATCCGCCTTGGATTTACTACAGTCTCCAAAGACAAAACCTTTTTTCTTGTCGCCTCAATAACTTTTTGCTGTCTTTTGGAACGGGCAAAATCTGATCCTTCCCCCGCAGTCCCCATTCTTGAGCGGACAAATTTTAGAGCAACTTCTCCATTAATATGTTGTAAACCCTTATCAAAATGAATATGCTCATATCTGCATTTAAAATATTCAAAACCTTTCTCAGGCTCTGCCGAGTCTGTGGCAATTTTACCATCAGGCGCAATTAAAACTTTTTGTTTTCCAGATGAAATATTTAATCTTTTGGCTTCCTCCTCACTAAATTCTTTTTCTTCTTCCCTAAAATCACACAAATCCTCTTCTTTACCGGCTATTGGATAATTGTAATCATCAAAACTTCTTTCAACATCAATATCTATTCCCTCCAACTGATCTATTGCTTTCTCAAATCCACTAAAATCTACTCTTAATCCATAATGCAAAGGTAGCCCCAAAATATCCCCCACAATTTCCTTATCCAGGTTTAAACCTGCATACTTTGACTGACCAACTTCATAAACCGCATTCAACTTAACTTTTAATTTATCAACCCAAAAATCTCTTGGAAGAGAAATAAGGTATACTTTATTTGTTTTAATATTTATCGATGCAACCATAACAGTATCTGTAAGATAGGGGCCCGCATGAGCTCCGCCAGCATTACCTAAAAGCAAAATATTAACCCTTCCGTCTGTTGATTCCAAAAAGGTAAGAGTGGGAAAAATATAACGGACAACAGTACTTGAAGAAGAAAAGATCGCAATAATTAGGGCAACCAAACTCACTAGTGTGGTAACCATTAAAATTAACTTATATTTTTTAAAAGTCCTTGAACGCCTAAGCTTAATATACTTCATGGATAATTTTTAAAAACTCTTCTGCATCCAAAGACGCCCCTCCAACCAAAACTCCACTAATGTTTGGCTTGGATATAAATCCACTTAAATTTTGGGAAGTTACACTTCCTCCATATAAAACCTCTAAATCAGTACCATATTTTTTTTTGAAGAACTGCGCAGTTTCAGAAGCTCCTTCCGGAGTATCCGGTCTTCCGCTCCCTATGGCAAAAACTGGTTCGTAAGCAATCAGCTTAACTCCTTCCGGGACAGGTGTTTCTTGTCCCTGAACACAAACCAAAGGAATTATTCCATTGTCTATCGCCTGTTTAGTTTTTTTTACAATAAGATCATCTGTCTCGCTGAAATTTTGCCTGCGTTCAGAATGCCCTAAAATTACCAGATCTACAAATTGTTTCAAGATCGAAGCTGCTTCCTCCCCGGTATATGCTCCTTCAGGATATGGAGACAGATCTTGTGCTCCAACCATTATTGAAAAATTCGAAACTACAACAACCTTTTTTACCTCTTCAATCGCAGTAAATGTTGGGCAAACAACAATTTTTAAATTAGGCCGTCTTTCGATTTTTGGACCAACTATAGATATCCAATCCAAAGCTTCAGCTATGGTTTCATTACTTTTCCAGTTAGCAATTATCCAAATATTTTTATTTACCGAACCAGCCATACTTTTGTAAGTCTATCATGAAATCCTTGGCTACTTCCACACCTTCCTGCTCAAGTAGCGTTTTTTGTAAAATTCCCCCAACCAGTCTTGCTCCGCGGGGCAACCCAGCCAGTGTTGCTACCGTTCCATAAGTGGTAACCCGACCTTTAGGAATTTTTTTAACAATCCGGATTACTTTATCTTTAAAATTATGTGTAGAGCTCTTCATGTGTTCCCAAGGCAACAAAAATAATCCGTCCAGATTCTTCTCTGTATAGTGCCCTCCAGTCATCAGTTACCTCAATACTATGAATACCTGCATATTTTCCAGTAACTATGTGGTTTCGAAGTGCTTCGTGGTTAGGATTTTCTAAGAAAAGATCAAGTGCTTCTCGAAAGGCAATCTTAATTTCAAGCGGAGCTTCTTTGCGTTGTTTGTTAAAAAGATTGGTAAAATCAACCCGTATGCTTTTTACTTTTCTCATTTTCAATCTCGCGATCTAGGTAAGCTAGTGCATCACGCCCATTTTTAAATGATGTTATTCTGCCTCTCTTTATATCTTTGTCAGATTGTTTCAGTAAGCGAATAAGGTATTCATTTGGAATTTCATTCAATCCCACTGAAAGCTGTTTTGTACGGATAAATTGCTTCAGAAGAGCTTTGATGGTAGCACTTAAGGTCAAACCCAGCTCATCAGCTGTTCTCTGGGCCTGCTCTTTAACAGAAGATTCAATTTTTAGGTGTAGTGATGCTGTATTCATGTACATAAATTGTACACAATGTGGCTACTATTGTCAATTTTTAGGGTATGTTAAGTTCGACCCAAGAAACTTTCCAGATCTTCACTTATGCTTTCGATCCAGCTTGTTGGGCTAGTTGCTCTTGAGTTATCCCTTGAGTACTTCGGATCTCCCGGAGATTTTTCCCTACAACATTACCATCAAATAATTCAAATTGACGATCTACCATAACCTATAATTTATCACGATGGAGAGTAATTGTCAATTATACTTGAAGCAGCTTTAAAAGCTCTGCTTTTGGAGTCACCCCAATTTTTCTGCCGACTTCCTGATCATCTTTTAAAACTATATACGTTGGGATGCTCATTACTCCATATTTTTGGGCTATTTGCTGGTTCTCATCTACATTATATTTTTCAACGGTAATTTTTCCTGCCAGCTCTTTTTCCAATTCCTCCAAAACCGGGTTCATTACCCGGCATGGACTGCACCACGGGGCCCAAAAGTCAATTAGTTTAACTGCCATAGATTAGAATGATAACAGTGTCTTAACTAATTTTCCAGAGGGAAGTTTACTTGTGTATAAAATTTTAGTGTAAGCTTTCAATGATTAAATAGCGTATCTTGCAATCCTCTAGCCTCAAACAAAAGAAAAATCATTTACTTTTTGACTGAAATCCTACAATTTCCTTTTACTGGTCACTATGCTATAATGATTAGGCATGCAAGTTGAAGAGGACAATGATCAAACCGAAGAGGCTAGAGAGCAGACTCCGTTTAGCGTGGAGCGGCAAATAGTCTCTAGCACGACTGGCCCAGACAGTGACAGGGATCCGGATACGACCAGCGTTATTGATGCCCTCGAAAATCCCAGTTACGTCTGGCGGAGCATCAACGGGATAGCATGCGAGACTGGTCTCGACCCTGAACGGGTCCAGACTGTCATTGACTCGGCCGCTATCCAAACCGTTCTGGCTAGGCGTAGTACCAGAGACGACCAAGATCGTGCTCTGTTCACAACCAGAGACCATTACAGACGCAAGGCCGGCTTTGCGAACCGCCTACTCTCGGCAATCGCAGGCATGTACAAGTAGGACCCCGAACAATAGATCAAAAGTATAGTTTTTCCTAGTGCCTCTCGTCTGTAAGATTTCAATGTTAATATAGCATTTCTTTCAATCTTCTGAAGCTAAACCGGATTAATTTCCACTTGCTCTTTGCCGTGTCTAAAGCAAAAGGTAAACTTTTCAAAAAATGAAGCCAAGCCCAACAAATTCGTTCCAACTCCTAGATTTTTAGAGAAAGCTATTTCTGCAATAAACTCTGCACCTGCAAATTTCACTTTAATTTTATGGATATAGGCCGGAATTTGCGCCCCATCCCCGATCGTAAAGAATATTTTTCTTCCTTCCTCAAGTTTTAACCCTAAAACTTCTGCATGGTCTGAATGGAAAACAGAGTAACCTGCTCCGGAATCTATATAAGCATGGAATTCAATCCATTCGCCACCCTTAGATAACATCTCAAGCGGAATAATAGGCTCATTATCAATATAGGAAAAGATCATACCAAAAGATATTTGTCTTCTTTGCGGGGGACAGCGAAAATGCTGATTTTTTTATTAGGGTATTTCTCCTTTACCTGATCATAAACCACTTTGGCATCGTAAGATGCGCCAACGACCTTACCGGCAACAATCGCAACTCTCTTACCAGGATATTTTTTAAAAATGTTTTGGGGAATACTAACCTGTTTCATAATAGTAATAGACTACCATAATATACTGTAAGATTTCAATGATTAAATAGCAGAAAAGTCATCTCCCTTTTGACTGAAATCTTACGGTAGTTTTTACTTCCTTGAAATGCTAATATATCCTTCATGTCTGCTCTTCTTGATGATTTAAATCCAGCGCAGCAGGATGCTGTTAAGGCTACGGAGGGCCCTGTTTTAATTTTAGCCGGAGCAGGCTCAGGCAAAACCCGAGTTTTAACTTATAAAGTTGCGTATTTAATTTCCGAGAAAAAAATCCCGCCTGAAAATATTCTATGTTTGACATTCACCAATAAAGCCAGCATGGAAATGATTGAGCGGATTAAAAAACTGGTTGGTAACTTACCTACTCAACCCACCATGGGAACTTTTCATAGTTTTTGCGCCAAAATTTTGCGCAGAGATGGAGGCATAATTGGCCTGTCTCCATACTTTGCCATTTATGATGAGGGTGACAGTTTGGATGCTATTAAAGAAGCAATGAATAATTTAAATATACCAATTCAAAAAACTTCTCCCTCTTCTGTCCGCGCTACTATATCCGGAGCTAAAAACGAACTTATCTCAAGCTTGGAATATCCCCAGTATGCCAGAGGCTTTTTCCAGGAGACTGTTGCTAAAATCTACATTGAATATCAAAAAATTCTGGAAAAAAATCAGGCAGTCGATTTCGACGACCTGCTTTTAAAAACCATAAATCTTTTCCAAACCGACCCCGCAACGCTAGTTCGCTATTCAGTTCAGTTTAAATATATTTTAATTGATGAATATCAGGATACAAATCCAACCCAATACTTAATCTCCAAATATTTAGCTAACCGCCACAAAAATATTTGTGTCGTGGGTGATGCCAGCCAAAGTATTTACCGTTTCAGAGGAGCTGATTTCAGAAATATTGTTAATTTTCAAAAAGACTATTCCGATACCAAGGTTTTTAATCTGGAACAAAATTACCGCTCAACACAAACTATTTTAGATGCGGCTCACTCGGTAATTTCCAAAAACCGCTCCCATCCTATTTTAAAACTGTGGACCCAAAAATCGGGCGGCGAAAAAATTCAAGTTGTAGAGGTAAGAAATGAAATAGAAGAGGCTCTGTTTATTTTATCCCAGATAGACCAATCTCATCTATCAGATTATGTAATCCTTTACCGTACCAATGCCCAATCACGGGCGCTGGAAGAACAATTTTTAAAATCCGGCATTCCCTATAGGCTGGTTGGCGGAGTGAGCTTTTACCAAAGAAAAGAAATCAAAGACGTTATTTCCTATCTTAGGCTGTTGCAAAACCCCACTGATACTGTAGCTTTAAAAAGAGCTGAAAAAATTGGTAAGGGCAGGCTAACAAAAGTCCTTGAGTTTGCACAAAATAATACCGGATCATTAACCACCCTGGAACTTCTTGATAAAATTTTACAGATAACCGGTTACCTGGATTATCTGGATGATAAAACAGAGGAGGGGTTAGGTAGGATTGAAAATGTTAAAGAGCTTCGTTCGGTTGCCGAAGAATTTCCCTCTTTACCGGAATTTCTGGAAAATGTGGCTTTGATGGAAGCCGGAGATAATCCCAAACACAGAAAAAAGGATGGCGCAAGCAGTGCTGTTACTTTAATGACTCTTCACAATGCCAAAGGTCTGGAATTTCCAATTGTTTTTATAGTTGGTATGGAAGAGGGTTTATTCCCCCATTCCCGCTCCATGCTGGATCCCCAGGAGCTGGAAGAAGAAAGAAGACTTATGTATGTTGGCATAACCAGAGCTAAAGAAAAATTATATTTAACCTACACCAGGCAGCGGCTTTTTTTTGGCCAAAGAAATAACAATTTAGTATCCAGATTTCTGGCAGATATTCCCGAACATTTAATTATCAGTAACAGTAATTTCCGTGATCAAGACTCATTTCTCGATGATGTGGATACCGGAGTAGATAAAGAAGACTGGTTAAATGTTTGAAAGATACCTGGGCATTCTACTTATCACAGGCCTGACTTTTTTTGCCCGCCTGCCGGACGGGCAGGCACAGGACTTTCGTCCTACATCAGAAATCCAAACTCTTCCAGCAACCCAACCCGTAAGAACCCAGTCCCGTTTTTCTGAAAAACTGGAAGAGCAAATAGAAACAGTTCCCAAAATTACAATTTATCAAGATGATCCAGAAACTGAAGCTGGTGAAGAAAAAATATTAGATATAGGAGAAGATGGAAAATTAACTAAAATTATAAAAATAACTTACGCTGACGGGGAGGAATATGAGAGAGAAATAGTTTCCACAGACAAGACAGATCCAAAAGATAAAAAGATTTTGCGGGGGACCAAAATAGTTTGGAAAACTCTTACCAATGCTGACGGTGACATCACATACTGGAAAAAAATACGGGTTTATGCAACTCATTATGACTCGAGGTGTCCTGGTTGTAATGAATGGACAGCCACGGGTATGAGAGCAGGTAAAGGGGTTATTGCTGTTGATCCAAAAGTAATTCCGCTGGGTAGCAAAGTTTACATCCCTGGATATGGAGTAGCTGTTGCAGGAGATACCGGAGGATCCATCAAAGGAAATATTATAGATTTAGGCTTTGACGACGCCCGCACTTCCGGCTGGAGTGCAAAATTCGTTGATATTTATCTTTTATAATTTGCCCATTGTAAGAACCCAAACTTTCTGTTAATATCCAGAAATGGCAAGCGACAGAAAAACTTTTCTAATAATTCTAATTATTGGGCTTGTACTTTTAGTAGCTTATAAAAAGGGTTGGGTTGTTGCTGCAACCGTAAACAACAAACCCATTACTTCCATTGAGTTAAACCAAAAATTAAACTCTCTTTTTAAGGATCGAGTTTTAAATCAAATAATTAATGAAAAAGTTATTGAACAGGAAGCGCGCAAAAAGGGAGTTTCTGTTAGTCCCCAGGAAATAGACAGTAAAATTGCAGAAGCTGAAAAGCAAACCGGGGGCAAAGAAACTTTTGATAGCTTGCTTGCCCAACAAGGCCTAACAAGAGCTGAATTTGTAAATCAAACTCGGATTCAATCTTTAATAGAAAAGCTCTACTCTGGCGAGGCAACTGCCTCTGCTGAGGAAATTTCCAAATTCATGGAAACAAATAAAAATGCTCCAGAGTCAACAGATGAAGCCAAATTTAGGATCATTGCAGAGCAGCAAATAAAACAGCAAAAATTATCTCAAATCTTTAGCCAAAAATTTCAAGATCTCCGCCAGAAAGCGAAAATCCAGATTTTTTAG
>CAYIDT010000006.1:0-16686 GCA_964362265.1 uncultured Gammaproteobacteria bacterium
TGATAGAATCAACCTGGTCGACCGTATTTCTAATTGGCCGCAGCTTTCCTTCCTTCTATTTTACCATAAATTAACTTCCGGATTCAGCTGAAAGCCTTTTTATGTCTTGTTCGACCCTTTTAAAATCGGAAAAGAATTTCTTAAAATCAACCGAGTACATCAGATTTCTAAAAAGTTCTTTATCGGAAACCGTCCGTTTTCTTTGAATGAAGGCACGTTTTTTAAGAGTCCGGGGTAAGTTAAAAATATTCCAAAATATCGCCCGGATAATTAAAAGGCTGTTTTGAGGTAAAAACTTTAACAAAAAGGCTAAAGCGATCCCGATTGAAATAAAAATATGAAGGAAAAGTATGACCAATAAATTTTTAGTTTCAAGATTTTTAATTAATGAACAAATTCTATTTTTGTAATAGTGATAATTAAGCTCTTTTGCTCCCAAGCGTCTAATTGTAAATCCTAATTTATGATAGATTATCGAACCAGGATAGAATAAAACTTTATTGCCGGTAAGCCAAACCCGCCAGCAAAAATCACTTTCCTCAAAATAAGAAAAAAAGTCTTTATCAAAGAGTCCTATTTTATTAACCACCTGTCGTCTGATTAACATACAGGCTCCTTTCGCCGAAAAAATTTCCCGTTCCTTACCAAATTCTTTTCTTTCTTTTTCATTAAAACCCCAATGATGTAAAAAGCCGATCTTAGTTAAAAAAGAACCGCAATTATCTAAAAAACCCAGTTTATCCATTAAATAGATTTTTGGTTGTATAACTGCAATAGTAGGATCCTGCTCTACTCTTTTAACTAATTTAGAAAGGAAATTTTTTTCCACTTTTGTATCATTATTAAGAAGGAGTATATATTTGCCTTTTGCTTTTTTTAATCCTTGATTATTCGCCTTCACAAAACCAAGATTTTTAGAATTTTTTATCAATTTAAAATTTGCGGCAATATTTTCACTTCCATCAGTGGAACCGTTATCAACTATTATTAATTCCCAATTATGGTAGTCAATTTTTAAAAGAGATTTTATGCAATCTTCCAAAATTTTTCCACCATTCCAATTGACTATGATAATAGACACCCGTGGTAATTTATTTTTCAATTCTAAACCTCCCGACCAAATAACCTAACCCTCCACCTATTGTTTCTACAACTAACATAAAAATCATCGCCCAAAAAATCCCAGGGGTTTTAAAAAAAATCCTCCAATTCCTATAAAAAGCCGGCCTTAAGAAATAGACTGTTCTTGAACTTATGGTACTGATCCGCTGTTTTGATAAATATTTGTGAGCTGACAATCCATAATAATATTTCTTTCGAAAAAGAGTTTTTAAGCTAAGAAAACCTTCGTTGTGGCGGATAACACTTTCTATCCTGTCAATTCTATATTTTTTCCGGATACGTTGGGGTAAATCCCAATCCTCGGGGCCGGTTAAGCTTTGATCATAACCGCCAAATTCAAGGAATATTTTTTTGGGGAAAAACCTGGCCGATTCAAAAAATTCTTCTCCCTTATTTATTTCTCTTTCCAAAGCCTTTGCCTTAGCCCAAATTCCTTTACCGAATGATACCTCCAATATAACCAACCCTCCAAGTTTTTTACCAAGTTTCTGATTTTTAAATTTATCAATACATTGTCCAATAACATCTTTTGATAAAATCATATCCGAATCCAGAATTAAGACATATCTCCCTTTAGAAATTTTAACGCCAAAGTTTCTTTGGGCAGACCGCTCAGGTCCAACATTAAAAAGTCTTGTTTTAAACTCTTTGGCAATTTGGGGGGTTTTATCTTTTGAGTTATTATCTAC
Source organism: uncultured Gammaproteobacteria bacterium (assembly GCA_964362265.1). GTDB lineage: Bacteria > Patescibacteriota > Microgenomatia > Daviesbacterales > UBA10151 > CAYIDT01. Next base: position 1,812 of record CAYIDT010000006.1, read on the forward strand.
AACAATAATTTCAATTGGTTTATAAACTTGGGCCTTAATACTTTTTAAAAGCCGACCTATGGTTGGGGCAGAATTCTTAGTTGTAATAATTACCGAAACAAGTGATTCCATGAATTTATACTTTTGATATGATATGATATCAGCCACAAGTTTACAATATATGAGAAAACTTGATTTATCATTTATTATCCCTGCTAAAAACGAAGAGAAATCTTTGGAAATACTTTATGCTGAAATTATTGAGGCTGTAAAAAAAATTAAAAAAACTTATGAAATTATTTTTATTGATGACGGATCGGAAGATAATACATTTTTTAAAATTAAAAATTTACATAAAAAAGATAAACGAGTTAGGGTAGTTAGCTTACGGGGAAATTGGGGTAAGTCGGTTGCTCTTCAAATCGGTTTTGATCTTGCAGCCGGCAATACGATTTTTACCCTTGACGGCGACCTCCAGGATAATCCCAAAGATATACCGGCCTTTTTAAAAAAATTGGATGAGGGTTATGATTTAGTCTCCGGCTGGAAACAAAAAAGGGTTGACCCCAGTTTCAGTAAAGTTATTCCATCAAGAATCATCAACACTTTAGTAAGAATTTTAACTGGTGTAAAAATACACGATATCAACTGTGGTTATAAGGCTTACAGGAAAGAAGTTACTCAAAGTTTAAACCTATATGGAGAATTATACCGTTTTATCCCTATCATCGTCGCAAAACAAAACTACAAAGTAGGGGAAGTAGCGGTTACTCACAGATCAAGAAAATTTGGCAAGACCAACTTTGGTTGGACCAGAGGGATAAAAGGTATTTTGGACCTACTGACAATAATCTTTTTAACAGGTTACACCCGGCGACCGGGACATTTTTTTGGTTCTTTGGGAATTGGTGCATTTTTTTTTGGATTCCTGATTGGGCTTTATATTGCCTACCTAAGGATTGCTACAGGCAGTATTCAATTCCGCCATCCGCTACTTTTTTTGGGAATGCTTCTTATGATAATAGGCATACAATTAATCTCAACGGGACTACTGGCCGAAATGATTATTCATTCAAAGAATAAATTTGATTACACTTATGCAATCAAAAAATCTCTGCCTTAATAAATATGCCAAAAATTAAACAAAATTCAATTTCTGTTTTTTTCCCTTGTTATAATGATTCAAAAACAATCGGTAAGCTTGTTTCGGATACTTTCTTAATCGTCAAAAAACTAACTAATGATTATGAAGTTATCGTAATAGATGATGGTTCTACCGATTCAAGCCGTAAACTTTTAAAAAGCCTGACTAAAAAATACCGGAAACTTAAGCTTGTTTTTCATCCGAAAAATCAGGGTTACGGAGGTGCGCTACGTACCGGATTTAAAACTAGCACCAAAGATCTTATTTTTTATACTGACGGTGACGGCCAATATGACGTTCGGGAACTACCCATCCTTTGGCAGATTATGAGTCCGGATGTGGATTTTGTTAATGGTATTAAAATGACCAGAAGTTACTCTGCCAATAGAATTATAGTCGGTAAGCTTTATAGTTTCCTGGCACGTTGGCTATTTTTATTACCGATTTATGATATTGATTGCGATTTCAGATTAATAAGGAAAAAAACAATTGAAAAAATAAAGCTTATCAGTTCAAGCGGTTGTATCTGTGTAGAATTAGTTAAGAAATCACAAGTAACGGGAGCCAAATTCCGTGAAGTTTCGATCCACCATTATAAAAGACATTGGGGCAGATCTCAGTTTTTTGTTCCGAAACATATTAGTTCCACTATTTTAGAGCTTTTAAGGCTTTGGCTAAAACTTATGGTGTTGGATAATATCTTTAAGAAAAGAGGCTTATGGAAATAGCTGAATATGAAAATATTTATAAAAATGAAAAAAGGCATTTTTTCTATGTTTCTACCCACCAGTTGGTCATCTCTCTTATTAATAAATTCCGGCCCCGAAAAAAATTAAAAATATTAGATGCCGGATGTGGTACTGGACTTCTGGCAAAAAAGCTGCAAGAGTTTGGAACTGTATATGGGATAGATATCAGTTCAGAAGCATTACATTTTGCCAGAAAAAGAGGTATTAAAGTTAAGAAATCATCAATTGAAAAATTGCCCTTTTTAGGCAATAGTTTCGACGTTGTAGTATCTATAGACGTCTTAACCCACGAATCTATTAAAAATGATTTAATTCCTTTGAATGAATTTTACCGTATTTTAAAGCCGGAAGGAATTTTCATTTTACGCGTCTCAGCTTATAATTGGTTACAACTTATTCATGGTAAACATGTACACATGAATCATAGATATGAAAGAGGTGAATTATTTAGAAAACTAAAAATTGCAAAATTCTCTATCAATAAACTTTCTTTTATAGATTCAATATTATTTCTACCCATGGTTTTAAGATATTTTTGGGAGAAAATTACCAAACCAATTGGTACAAAATCTGCAATCAATGAGCTAAATCCTATTATTAACAATCTTTTAATCAAAGCCTTAAAATTAGAATCCATTATGTTTATGAAGATAAATATCCCATTCGGAATAGGACTTGTTGCGGTTGCCAAAAAATCTTAAGCGCTTAAATATTTTACTTTACCCACCAATAAAGAATTAAAGCATAAATACTTGCTAAACTTATACTTTTTACTCCAAGACTCGAGTATTTTTTTGAAATTAGACATAGACTTGATAAGGCTACAATTGGAGTTAGGTACCAAGTCAAAACTAAATTTAGTTTCGTCAGTAAAAATATCCAGTACAGTAACATAGATAAGCTTATTAGTTTTGCCAGATTATTCTCTATACGAATAAGTTTTATTGCAAATAATAAGAATATACTTAAAAATATTATAGTATTAATATTAAAAGAAAGTTCGTAGCTTCCAAGGATCACAGATCCTAATAATATTCCTAGTGATGGAAAAGGAGAGGATTCATCATAATAACTTGTTAAATAGTTAAAAATATCCGGACCACTCCAAAATGGTACAAAAACAATAATTATTAAAATTACAGATAAAAATAAAGCAATAATAAAGCTTTTTATGCTTTTTCGAAAAATAAATATAGTGAAAAATGGAATTAAACTTAAGGTAAAATACTTGATTAAAATAGAGGCTACTATTGATAAATATCCCATGATAGGTTGCTTATTAAGAATTAATAAAGAGATTAATAAAAATAAAATTAACAATGAATCTAGGTGGGTATTTCCTGCTAATTCGAATATAATGAGTGGATTACAACTATATAAGAATAAAGCTCTTTTTGAGTTTGTTAATTTGAAGATAAGCAGGGAATTAATAATATTTACCCCAAGTAAAGTAATTTTAAATAAGCTTATTAAAAGATTAATATTATTTTGGCCGATTAAATTTAATAATGATCCAATTAGCAAAAAAAGGGGTCCATAAAGAACTGCCTGTGAAGACCATATCGTTTTTATTTGCTGGTATATTGGATCGTAAAAGAAATTATCAAATGGTATTATATATGGATTTGCTCCCCATATAGGTAAAAGTCTGCTCGAGAAAATATACGAATAAAGATCATCGGAAGTTAAAAATGGCACAGGAAGAAAAGTTATATGAAATATAACCGATACAAAAAATATTTTTTTAAAACTGTTGCTCTTCCAATTGGTAGTAAAATAAAAATAAAAATATATGATAAATAATATGGTCAGACAAACCAAAACTAAAGCTAAACTTGAATTCTGATGTAGGTCTAAAATAGGAATTTGTGTTTTTTTAAATAGCAGGCCTAAATAAATTATTTCACTTAAAGTTGCAAATATCCAAAACATATATTTTAAGTATATGAATTTTCTAAGTAAATTAAAAGGAGTAACGTTTAATATCGATCATCTAAAATTAAAAACTTTGTACTCTAAAATATTTTTTAAACACGTATCCTGTGGTAGCAGAATCAATCTAATAAACTTGACCTCCTGACCTAAGAATGGCTCAATAAAATGACCTTCTCTGGGCTGTTCTTTTAAAGCTGCAATTCTCCATTGACCAGGTAAGAACCCCCATTGTTGATGGTAAATTTTCCCATCAGTAGAAATTTCCACTAATCCAGAATTCAAAGGGCTACAATTTTTTTCGTTATAATCTATCTCCAACCTTGAGATTTTTTTTATTGCTCCTACATCGAAAGTAACCCCTAACTCATTTTTTGTTAAAGCTACATTATCTATAACTTCTTCGTCAGCACTTATTTTCAGGTTCTCGTTACTATTTTTCCAAATCTGTAAGATAGCAACATCATCTACTTTTACTTCATAGACTGGTTTTATAAACTTTTCCAAATAAGCATCAAAATATGAATAATCTTTTGTTCCCTGATAAGTTAGACCTATTATATACTCTCCGCGTCTAGTAAAACCACTCCTAAATCTGTTTGAAACATCAAGATCGGGACGAAACCAAAGAGTAGGAATATTAGGCATGAGTTCTCTGACCAATGCTACAGAACTTTGCTTTGGAGCATTATCATTAATCCATATTACCCCCTGTCTATATGCAGCACCAAAATTGTTTCCCCAAGATGGAAACTGTCTTTCCTTAGCTCCCAATAACCCATTAATTAACTCATTAAAATATACATTTTCATTTGGATGGATACTAACAATTTTCCCAAGATGGAATATAAATAATAGAATTAAAAATGAGGCTACAACTAGCTTACCTTTTTCTTTAAACATTCCAAATAAAAATCCTGCACCAATACCTGCAAAAATACAAAGAGCCGGTATATATTCCATAATTTGGCGCACACCACCATAAATCGTTGATTGAGGAATCGTAACTCTTACTATAGGAATCAGGAGCCAAATCAAGAATAACAAAGACAATTTGTCTTGATCGTTCCGCAAACGCCTTAAGCTAACTAAAATACCGAAAATTGAAAGAAATAATATAATTAAAGGTGTGGTATAAGTTATCCATTGCAATGGATAACTATTAATACCAAGTATGATAAAATTAAAATCTTGTTTTTGGGTAATCCCAATATTTCTATAGTAGCCTACAACTTTTCCTATCCTCTCTATTGGATCTGCCCAAAGATATGGCCAACTAGCAAAAAATATTAAAAAACCTAATAAAAAGCTTAAAAAAAATTTTGCTATTAACCTAATATTTTTTTGTAATCCCTTAAACCCTAAATAAAAAAAGGTCCATGGGATTAAAACAAAAGGTATAAAAAGAATATTGAACTTAGTTCCAAGGGCAAAACCAAAGAATAGTCCTGTTAAAACAATCCATTTATTCATCTTTGTGGTAAGAGCTTTCCAAAAACTAAAAATTAGAAAAGACCAAAATACTGTCTCCGGAATATCTTTTTCTGTATTAAAATGTGCCTCAGAAAAAAATAAAGGGTATGAACTTAAACTTAGAGCGGCAATTAAACCTGCAAATATTCCAAACCTCCCGGAAACCCACCAAAAAACTAAGCTTACTAAACTTGCTGCAAGAAAGATTCCGTAAACTCTATATGAATCGATATCATTTATAAGCTTTAACTGGCCAAAGAATATCCTATTAAAAATTGATGAGAAAATATCACTTAATGGCGGATGGCCACCTGTTTCATGTTCTATAAACCATTGTGTAGTTGTTGCATCAGACTGATAAAAACTTCTGTTCAAGATCTTATGTTCAGGAATATTAGTATTTATTGAAAGACTTTTGGGATTTTGCCAATAAGGAATAAACGCCGGAAGATCAGAATAATCCTTATTACCAGTTAAGAAAAAATGCAGGAATGCTTGTCCACGAGGAAGATGATTAATAGTATCCCAATTAATGCCATAATGTGGGAGAGTAAAAATTCCAACAATTAAAAATACACCAAAAAAAACTATTGTAATGATTTTTCTCTTATCCATCTTTTAAGCAGAAAGTACTTTATGGAAAACTTGAGTATATTTTTTCCCAATACTTTTAGTAGTGACTTCTTTTTTAATTAATTCCCTGTTCAGCATTCCCATCTTATTCCTTAATATTCTTGAGTTTATCAACTTATTTAATGCAACTTGTAAAGACTTAATATCTTTTTGTGGAACAATAAAACCATTTACTCCATTTTTAATTATATCTGCTATGCCTAAAATATTTGTCACTATCTGAGGTTTACCACACGCCATAGACTCAAAATTTGTCACTGGTCCTCCATCAACATTTCCCAGTTTATCTATTATAGATGGAGCCACCATTATATCTGCTAAATTATAGTATCTAAGGATTTCGTCTCTTTTAATATTCCCAATAAAGAGAATTTTATTTTCCAGTTTAAATTCCTTGGTTAAATTTATCCAACGCGTTTTTAAATCTCCTTCCCCTGCAAGTAAAAGCTTAACATTATTTTTTTTAAAATTTTTCATTGCCTTAATAAGATAATCATAACCTTTTTTATAGACCATTCTACCAACAGCAAGTATTACAATTTCATCTTTTTTAATACCGTGCCTATCGCGTATTTCAGTTAAGTCAAATTTAAATGGTCTAAATTTTGAAGTATCAACCGGGTAACTAATAACTCCTAAATATTTAGAATTAACCCCTAAATCTAATATTCTTTTTAGGTTAAATGAACTGTTAGAAAAAATGGCTTTTGCATTTATTGAAATAATCTTTGCAATAAAACCTAACAATCTATAACGATATGCCAAATACGCATCCGTTCCAGGAATAGTTATTGTATATGGAGTACCAGTGAATATAGAAGCCATCATAGCTATAAATCCGTTCGGAAAAATCCAATGTGCATTAATTATATCTATCTTATATTTCCTGATAACTTTAATTAGAGCAATAGTGCCAAATAAACTCAAGAAAGGTATTAAAAAGTAGGCCCTTTTTCTTAAAAACTGATCTGCTTCCATGGTTCTTGAATAACCAAGTAAATTCAACCTATCAGGCCATATATATTTATATGTTATTAATTTAAAAGGGTCATTTGTGCGGTTAAATTGTTTATCATAAGGCGTTAGTACCAAAACTTTTTCATAAAAAGATAACCCATCACAAAATTCTTTCATAAAAGCTGCCGTAGAATCCAAATTATCTCTGGGGAAAGTATGGGTTAGAACAATAATTTTCATTATTTTGGTAATTCTAACAAAAAGAATTATAGATATCCATTGTTTTTATACCATTTATAAGTACGATCTATTCCTACTGTTAGGTTTATCTTCGGATTATAACCTAACACTTTTTTAGCTTTATCAATTGAAAATTGTTTATCCTCAGTCATAAATTTTACCCTTTGACTATTAAGCGGAGCAGGCAAACCCAACTTCCCTAAAATATTAAAAACTTCTCCTATAAAAACGGCTATTTCTTTCGGTATGTAAACTGGTATTAAAAAACTTTTTTGTACAAAGGTTATTTTGTTTAAAATTTGATCCATTGTCGGACAAGGTTCATCTCCTATAATAAAATCTTCATCAATAGCCTCTTTTTTTGTAGCTGCTAGAATTAGCGCATCTACTAAATTATCAATATAAATGGTGTGAAAAAAGTTTCTACCATTCCCTATGGGAATGAATATTTTCTTTTTTATCAACCTAAAGAGATTAAGAAAACCAGGTCTGGTATCACCTGGTCCATAACAAATAGTCGGTCTAATAATACTAAAAGGTATGCCTTTTTCTTTACAAAAAGTTTTTACTTTTCTTTCAGCATTATATTTAGTGGTTTCATAAGCACTGGTTAACTTTATCTTGGATGATTCATTTATAATTTTTCGAGAAGTTAGGTCATATATACCAACAGTTGAAACAAGAATAAACCTTTTAATTTTTTTAGTATTACAATTTTTTAAAAGATTTTCTACACCTTTAACATTTATGCTCTTATACTCTACATCACTTAAATGATGATAAGGTAAACCGGCGGCTAGATGAAAAATTATATCTGCAGATATATTTTTTAAACTACTGGGGATTATTAAATCACCTTTTATTAATTTCACCTTAGAGGGAAGCTTCCTTCGTTGTACTAATCTAACTAATGCACTAACCTCATAATCTTCAGCAATCAATTTTTTAACAAGATTTGACCCTATAAAACCAGTAGCTCCTGTAACAAAAACTTTCATTATTTATTTATCGATCTATTTTTTCTTGCAATCACAATGTAACCTATACCAAGATCGCTTTTCAGAAATAAATCCATAAATTTAAATAAAGGACGAAGAATCAATTCATTAATCAAAAATCGTAATTTAGGATTATATTCTTGCTCTATACTGCTTTCTTTGGTTCTTAATTTTATCCCCCTTTTTTTGCTCTTAGATCTTAACAGTTTACCCCTGCTGCTGATTTTTCTTATGAAGACAAGAAATGGGAAACCATAGGAATAAATATTTTGTATTTGAAATCCTGATGTCAGAAGTTTATTTATTAATTCACCTCTTTCATATCTTCTAAAATGACCCTTAAGCTCATCTAATGTTGACCATCTAGATATATGCGCAGGAACAGACAGAATAAAAACCCCTCCTAGTCTCAACAATGTGTATATTTTTTTCATAGCTAATTCATCATCCATTATGTGTTCTAAAGTTTCAAAACACAAAACAGCATCATATAATCTTTTAGGACTATATTTAAATAAGTCTGCGTACTTTATTATTTTCTGATTCCTTTCTCCCAGCTGCATCTTGGCAAATTCGATAGCCTCTTCTGAAATATCTATTGCTTCTCCTTTAAAGCCCAATTTCAATAAATCCCTTAAAAGGATTCCATTACCCGTACCAATATCCAAAAAAAATGAATTTTTAAGAAATTTAGAGGTTATTCTTTTGTATAAATAATTTCTATACAAAAAAGTTGGAGTTGGAGTTAAATCTAAACTAAATTTTTTTGCATTTGAAGTAACTAATGGTTTTGTCATTATCCAGAAAAACGTAGGAGAAAAAAATTTATAAAAAACAGAAACTAATTGTAAGGGTTTAGACAAAACTGGATTTGAGGGAATTTTATCATCGTATCCGTATTTTTTAGGATTTAAAATGATTTCACGAGTCCAATCTGTAATTCTAAACCTTTTATTCATCTCTTTAAGTTCCCAATAAGTACGTAATGTTTCAAAATAAAACTTTCCTTTACCTGTTAGTTTAAGGTATAAATTAGCAAGATTCTTTGGCAACCATGATAAAAAAGGAAGGCCGTAATGTGGTTCCAAAATCCTCAGTTTATTAAGAGCAGCCAGGTAACAAACTCCTCTTGGTTTTAATACACGATAAATTTCAGAAAATAATTTTTTTTGATTCGGCACATGTTCGTATACCTGAGCGCATATAACCACATCAAAAATATTACTTTTAAAGTTAAGATTTATCCCGTTAGCCAGACGAAATTGCAGATTTTTATTTTTGAAGTTTTCCTTAGCATAATTAATAGCTTCCTCATCTATATCCGACCCAATAACCTTTTTGAACCTTGTTGAAAGGATATTATCAATTATACCCGTAGATGAACCGATATCTAAAACAGTTAATGATGAAAGTCTATCTTTTCCGAAATATTCTTCTAAAGTTTTAATCATTCGATACGCTCTTTTTTCTCTTGAAGAATAATCATACATTAAAGGCCTGCTGGAAGCGTAATTATATTGATATTGACTTTTCACAATTTGAGTATTATAGCAGTTTTATTAGATTTTACCGTTCAGATCACGAACCTTTTGTAAAACTCCATTTGCCTCATCAGAATTCAAAGTAGGAAGAAAGTCTGTCAAGTTATTAAGTCTTGGCTTCATTGTATCTATATTATTTTTACCAAGATTCTTTTCCCTTAAAGCTTTTTCTACATTTTCCAGCGCAATCCGGAACTGTTCAGAAGCTCTTTTTAGAGTTTGACTGGCCAGATCTTTCTTTCCAGCCTTAATTAATTTATCTGCTTCCAATACTCTTTTTGTACCTAGCAAAACCGCATAATCTGCTTTTTGCGATACTCCAAAAATTAGCATTCCCCTTAAACTCTCTTTAAAAGTCTTTAAGAAATAAAATTGTTCATCCATTGTTTTCCCTGCTGTAAGGGGCCAAAATGTTTCAAAAGTATAGATAGCCCCACCTGTAGCCTCATTTTCTTGGGCTAAAACAGCATTAAGGGTTGTAAGGGATAATATAATGGCGCATATAAATACCAAAATGCCTCTAGATATAATTCTCATTAAGATCGATTATATCTATAATTAAAACCCTAGTCAATAGGGCTTAACATTTTTGGTTCCCAAGGTTTACAGAAATTAACAAAGGACATATTCGGGAGGAATACAGAAGAATTCTCATATATCAGGAAAAAGGAGATCTTGCAACTTTTACTGAACTCTTTAATTATCTTAGGAGAAGAGAACTAAATCAACTTTAATTTAAATAAACGCTTAGAAATTACACTAAGGAATAATATCGTCAAAATTTCAGATAGTAAAAGTACTAACCTAAATAAAATCGCAACCATACCGGCAACGGGAAATGGCATATATAGAGAAAGCATTGTAGCAATAGAAATTTCCTGAACACCTAAACCAGCCGGAGCAATCATTGTAATATATCCAAGGATCCAAGAGCTTGCAAAAATTCCTATAAATACAGGATACAAATTCCAGCTTAAATCTACAGCTTGTCTTGTTAAAAAAAATAGTACAGAGCCATCAAAGATAAACTGAATTAAAAAACTTATTGACAAAATTGCTATCCAAAACGGTGACAACTTAAAGCTTTTTATCCCTAATTTTTCTCCTGTTACCATCTTGTAAAAATTAAAAAAAATATTAAGAATTTTCTGATTAGTAAAAATTAGTAATAAAAATAAAAGGATAGGTAAAGAAAAAATTACTATATATAAATAAGAATTTAGAGAAAAATGATACAAACTAAAAGTAGTTAAAACAATTAATAACCCTATTGTTAAAACGAAAATCATTTCTATCATTAAAGAGGTAACTGTTAAAGCTACTGGTATTCCCTCTTTTGAAGAAAGAAAAATCCGTCCTCCGTATTGCCAAATTGCACCAGGAATAAACCTACTTGCGTTTGAAAAGCACCAAATTCTAATAATTGTAAGGTATTTTTTCTTCATATCTAAAGCCCTTAACACTAAAAACCAGGAAGTACTGTTTGTTAAATAAACAGGTATCAGAAAAATTAATAGTAAACTTAAATTGTAATAGCTAAAATGCCACGGAAAATATTTAATAACAGACCAATTTTCAATTATGTTTCTTGCAATGAAACCAAATATTATTACAACTAATAAAGACGAGAGTATTTTTTTAAATTTCATTTGCTATTTTCTCAATTAAGGTTTTACTTAAACCCCGGGATATTCTCCACGAAAAATTCTTACTCCAGTTTATTGATCCCATTTGTAGCTCTTTATAATAGTTTTCATTATCAAGCATTTTTAAAATTTTTTCCGCTAAGTTCTCCGTATTATTCAAGCTACATATTAAACCGCTAACACCATCTTTGACTGAATCAACAAGGCCGGCTGAACTGTAAGCTACAACCGGAGTACCCATACTATTTGCTTCAATATTAACAAGGCCCCAACCTTCGTGAGCCGAAGGATTTATTAAAATATGCGCTTTAGATAGTAACTTAAATTTTTTATCTTGAGGAACAAACCCAAAAAACTTAATTTTTCCATTCAAACCCGATTTTAAAACCAATCCTTTTATTTTTTCTCCATACCTTTTGGTTTCAGGTCTACCAATTACCCAAAATTGGAATTCTCCATTTAAGCTAAGAATTTTAAAACATTTTATAGCATCCTCTATGCCCTTATCTCTAGATAAAACCCCAAGATAAACTATTGTTTTTACTTTTGCCTTTCTCTTTGCCATTTTCCCTTTATTAACAATTACTCCATGAGGTACAACCGTTATATTTTTCAGTGGTATTCCAAATTTTGAAACTGCTTCTTTGGCTGAATTAGAACCTGTTATAAATGGTGTAGATTTATAAAATAAAAAAATAAATGGTTCCCCCAAAAAACCTATGATCCCAACAACCCAATTGAGCGGCCAAGGCAGAGGGTTTAATAACCATACCTTTCTGGCTACTTCCTGTATTACTGCCAGTTTTGGTTTCTTGACATAAAGTGGAGTAAAAAAAGGAATTCCGTGAAATTCATCAATGACCAAATCAATGTTTTTTCTATTTTTTATGTAATAAAATAGACCTGAAATTATAACCCCTAAGTATTGATATCCGGATCTTATAAATTTAACTCCATCAATAATTTCATTATTGGAAAGCCCTTCCATTTTTGCGGAAAAATGAGTCACTTTGTGACCTACCTGAACCCACCCTTTGGCATGTTCATGCATAACTTGTTCTGCTCCACCAGCTTTAGGATGTTTAATATCTCTCCAGGAAAAAACTAATATATTCATACTACATAACAAGCAGTAAAACGCCCAAAAGCATTACTGTCGAACCTAACAGTCTTTCTTTGATATCATGTTCTTTAAAAAATAACCAACCCAATAAAACAGTAAAAAGCATACTTAATTTAAAGACTGCTGTAGCGAAACCTAGGTTAGTCAAACTGAAAGCTATGAATGCGACAGCTTGTCCAATAGCACTCAATATTGCAATTAAAATTAACAACTTTAAATATTTTTTTGTTAAGCCAAGTATATTTTTAGAAAATTTTAGAGCTGGTGCAGTGTAAATCAAAGTTGTCCCAATCATACCAACAAATGAAGCAAATGGGGGCACCTGAGGATCAGTATGTAATATAGAAACTTTTTGAAATATTGGAGTCAAGGCCCAAAGAAAATAGGCTATGAGGGATAAGCGAATAGCCTGATTCGAAAAGAATAGTTTTATTGGTTCAAGAAAATTTTTCGTTGATTTAGTTCTTTGCAAAAAATAGGCTCCTAAACAAATCAGAAAAATCCCTAGCCAACCCTTAGGATTAATTACCTCGTGTATGGTCAAAAGGGAAATTATTGCTGTAAATATTGGATTAAAGGCGGAAATCGGTGAAATAAGGGACACCTCAGCAATTTTGATAGCTCGATAAGCACATATAGCTGCAAAAACATTTAAAACAGTACTTGCCCCAGTATTAACCCAAAAAGTTTGATCTATATTTGGAATGGTATAAAACTTAACGATTATAAAAAATAAAACTGGAATAGTAAAAAGCCCGGTTAAAAAAAGATAAAGGTACTCATTCATTCCCATCATCACTTTTTTAGCCAGAATAACTGTTACGGAAGTAATTAATGCAAAACTAAGCGCATATGGAAACCACATAGAAACAATATTAGCTTAAAATAATCTAAACCTCAAATAGAATTAGTTTTATCCTCCGATTATTCCTCTAAATACTGAATATGGGTGAGCTTTAATAGCCAATTTGAAATGATGTAGGGCCTTAGGAAATTCCCCCTCTTGCCAAAAAGCTGTTGAAAGACCTAGCTGTGCATCTGCCACTCCTTTTGGATAGGGCGAACGTTGCTTCTTTCTAATATTTAAAGCCTCTACAAAATTAAGCTGGGCAGAAGCTACATCCCCTACCTTTAAATTTCTCTCGCCCAATAAGGTTAAATAATGTGCCATGTAATCTATTCTATCCGGGGTTTGTCTCATCTGAGCATTATAATGATTTTCCGCTCTTTCTATATATTGACCTGCCGCCCTAAAATCTCCAGCTAACATGTAACATCTTGCAATCCAAGAACAGCCAAATGCCAGCTTCCCCTCCACTTGTTTATTAGCTAAGTTTTCATCCAAATCCATTGCTTCTTGGAAAAAACCAACCGCTTCATAAACATTTCTCCTTCTATCAATACCAAAAGCTGCCTGGGAATATTTTGCCCTGCCTATAAAATGTCTGCTAGTTGAATAAAACTCCTGTTCTTCATCAGTCCAATCCCCTCTTAACTTGCTTTCCAGAACAAAATCTGCTGCCCGGCGGAAAAATCTTTCAGATCCGCGAAAATCTAATTCATAATCTGCAATCCATCCTAATTTTTCCTGTACTCTTGCTTGAAAAAATAATACCTTTTCACTGGAATCAAATTCAAAACTGCCGGGATCATTATCCAAAAGTAACTCACGCGCTTGTTTAAATGAACCCAGATTGACTAACTGCTGTACAAGACCTATCAATGCACGTGCTTTTTCCTCGGGGTCCGAAGAAGTAGTAAAAACTGTAAAATATTCACATGCTGATCCTCTAAAATCCCCTTTATCCGAATCTAGCAGTTTAGCGCTAACTAAATTGGCTCCTTCCTTTGGTTCTAAATTTAAAGGAGGTATTATTCCTTCAATAATGCTGTGCGCAGCGAAACTTATTAAACTAGCCTTTGTCTCTGCTAACATATTTATATTTTACTACAAGCCTACTTAAACTTCAAATCCGGGTCCAATATCCATAAATGATTATTTTTATCGTCATAATATCTTTTCAGTTTTAATCTGTAAAAAACAGCCAAAGTATCCCAAAACATTTTAAAAATGGTTGTCCAGGCAATTTTGCTAGTCCTCTTATCAAACCTAACTTCTATTGGTGCCTCATAGATTCTCCCAAAACCTAAATATTTAGCAACAGAAAGCATTTCTATATCCATTGCATATTTTTTAACTAACAACCTTGGTAAAACCTTTTCGACTACTTTGCGCTTAAATATTTTAATACCTGATTGCGTATCAGTCAGCGGCAAACCAAAAAGCAACTTTACTCCGAAGTGATATCCAATGCTATAAATATAACGAAGTAGAGGATAATTTACCCGAGAAACGGGATGTCTTTTTGATCCAACAATAACGTCTGCATTATACCACTCCATATGTGCCATTAGCATCATAATCCCTTTTGGGCTTATATCCATTCCTGCATCAAGAAA
>CAYIDT010000007.1:0-2556 GCA_964362265.1 uncultured Gammaproteobacteria bacterium
CCTACCTCCTGATAAATTCCGGGTTTCTCCACAATCCAGACACTCGGGTGATTTCCCAAAAAATTGAATCTGTTCCTCAGTTGCCCTGGGTCTAAATATTTGAGTCTGGCGCGCAAGATATAAAGCTACAGGTAAGGAAGCTATCAAAACAAGTAGGATAATAAGACCTACTATTTGTTTTTTCTTTAACAACGTAATCTGATCCATTAGAGGTTCCTTCTATAATAATGTAATAAAAGCTTAAGGTTTGTCAATATTAAATTTTAACTTAGGTCGTTTACTCATCCTGTATATGAGAATTACTTAAGGCTAATTATCAATGGTTTAAATTTGTTTATTTCGAAGATAAAGTTACTCTGAGTTAGGATTCTCCAATTTATTGGTAAGGGTTTAATTTTTCTTAAGAGCCAATCATCAATTCTATCTTGTGAGAAATCTCCATTAACCACAATGAATAGCTTGAGGTTGAGATTTTTATATTTGGTAATTTTAACATTCGTATTAGTTTGGACATTCCTAAAGTGTCCAGTAACGTTCGTGACATCAACACCAAAATTTCCATTAGCACTATATACGTAAAAATCTACTCTGTACCTGTCGATTCCGACCCTTTTTTGAACATGTACGAATGGTTCTCCAAACTTATCTATCAAAACCCGTTCCATTTGATGTTCGAAGTCTAAACCATCCTTATTTACTTTAAGAGCAATTTGAGTTCTATACTTACCAATACCCAAATGTGAATCTTTATACCCTAAATCTTGTCTTACCTTTACCATTCCTCCAAACTTCATTTGTACCCACCGCGAAGAAGGGAGGTAGCCAATATTATCTAAATCACTAACTGTGGGTAACCTACCATTTTCTTGGTAGAAACGATCGATACCCTTCTTTAAGTCTTCTAACTTCCAAAGTTTATATTTTCCCATGATTTCCCGGTTTTTCAGCTAAAGGATGAAATTTCCTGTGTGTTTCTTGAGCGAAGCGGTCACTTGCATTTACATAGCGCGTAGTCGTATTTAAACTCTCATGGCCAAGTAATATCTGTATTGCGGCAGGGGAAGCTCCTTCTTCCGCAAGGTAAGTTGCAAAACCATGCCTCAGAGAATGGGCACTGGTTGGAAGATTTATTTTAAGTTTTTCCCTGTATCTTTTAATTCTCTCTTGTAAATAATTTGTGGATATACGCCTCTGGGCATTTTTAATATTTTTACCCTTAGTAGGAACAAATAGGGCCTGCTGGTTGTCTTCTCTTAAAGCCAAATACTGATCTAGATAGACTTGTGCTCTTTCGGTCAGATACACAAACCGCTGTTTGCGCCCCTTTCCGGTTATAAAAATCCTGCCACTTCCATCTAAATCCCTTTTATTAAGTTTTAATAACTCCGAAATACGCATTCCTGTGGCAAATAAAGCTTCTAGCATAGCTCTATTTCTTGCACCTATCAATGGATCTTTTTCCAAACTTGAGGGGGATTCAATAAGCGAGATCAACTCATTCAAGTCAGCCACATTTGGATGAGGCCTTTCCCTCTTTACCATCTTAAATTGATCCGGCACTACCGGGCAATCATATTCCTGATCAATCAAAAAAAGAATATAAGCTCTTACTGCAGATAAACATCTATTAATACTGCCTGATGATAATCTAATACTAGCTTTTTGATGTCTGGTCGGAGTTTCGCGTTCAGTTGAAGCAAGATAAGCTTTGAATTCAAAAATCAATCTTTTATTCATATCTTTTATATAAATATTCCGGGACTTTAGAAAATTATCAAAGTGAAGAAGATCTTTTTTATAGTTATAGATTGTTTCGGGGGAGTAATTGTTAGTTTCAAGAAAAAGAAAGAAGTCATCAATAAGATCTAAGTTAGAATAATTGGGCGAGGGTGAGTCCATACTGAGTATAAGGTTGATTATACTCATAATACTAGTGTCACGGGGGTCTTGTCAATAACCATATTAAATAACTTTTAAACTTCTTTACTCTTGAAACAAGAACAAGATCACTAGATAATACCTTTCAGGCTCACACAAGCACGAGACCCTACAATGCCCCAAAAACGGCTACCCGGGGGATAGAAGCTATATGAGATCATCTAAAGATTAGTCTTTTATAAAGGCCTAAACCTATTACAGGTATTTCTAAAGTTAAGACAAATAAGTTTTATAAATTTTTGGGTCGGCGATTACATTTTTTTTGCACAAAAAAATCTTTTAAAAATTCTTGTATTTTTTAATAAATTTTTCTTTTTTTCCAGGTCTAGGATTTTAGAGACCACCCCCCCCTTAAAAATTTTATTTGTATATTGTGCGACATCAAAAGTGTAGGGAATTTTGGGATTTGGGTAAAAGAGTGGAAGACAGAGACTAAGCTTCTTGATTTTAGATGATTAACTTAAACCTTAGAGTTATTATTATCCCATTCGGGAAAGAAGAGATAGCACTCTACCCTAGAGCCCTTCGGGTTTTATTTAGCAACTATATCAATCTAATGCTATATTTTTCCACATTATTTCTTTTCACGAAATATCCTATAATTTTTCACACTTCGAC
>CAYIDT010000007.1:2656-10439 GCA_964362265.1 uncultured Gammaproteobacteria bacterium
ATTTTTCCACATTATTTCTTTTCACGAAATATCCTATAATTTTTCACACTTCGACGTAGTTTACCCCGAGCGAAGTCGAGGGGCTCAGTGCAAGCGCTCCTCTTCCCCACTTTAACTTATTACAACAATATAATCATCCTGTCCAGGATGTGGCTAAAAAACTTACCACCAATACCACTACCCCAATTATCAAATATTCCCAAATAATTCTCTTTGTTAATCTATCTCTTAAATAATGAGTGCTCAATCCTAACAAAATATACATGCTTGAAGCTAAAACCAAAGACCATATTGTAGAAACTATAGGCCAGAAGGAGAATACCAAAGCTATTTCCCCAAGGCATAAACTTAATACAAAGCTTTGTATCAAATCAGCAATCCCTACCCTATCCTCCATCTTCAGATGCCAAATAACTTGTAAAACCAAAGGGAAGGAAATCGCCGCGACAACCAACCCATTAAAAATAAAAAGAAAATGAAAAGCCGAAATGACAGTATAAATAAAAAAAGCGGAAATGACTGTAAAAAGAAGGGATGTCGTTGACGCTGCTCGATACAAAGGAATTGTTCTAATTGCCGCTACATTAAATACGTTTTGAGACAACAGTAATGTATAAAATGACAGTCCAAAAATAAAAGCTACCGGAAGCCTTGTTAACCACCGGACGGGAAGAAGAAAATAAAAACTGGCAACAGAAAGAGTAAAAAAAGTCGGCAAGATCAAAAGTATAAAAGCTTTTGTTAAATTTAATCCTTCCCAAAGTGCCCATAAAGACAAAAAATATGCAAGGATTGAAAGACCGAGCAAAAATCTAAACCGTAGATTAAAATCAACTAGTTGAGTGGACAAAAGCCCTAAGGTAATAATAATTGAAGCTATGGTAATTTTCTGGCGTTTAGTTAAATCCATATATTTGTCATTTTGCCACCATCTTCAATACATGACAAATAGCACAAGCCAAGGCATCTGTGGCATCATCCAAATGCCCCCCTTTCCAGGTAGTTTCCAATTTTTTGTGGCGCCTTCCACCATTTCCTAAAAACCTTCTTACCCCATCATGAACTTGCTGTTTATCAGCTTTTCCAGACCCTGCCACCATCAGTTTTATTTGCAAGCCCGTGTATTCGCTAATGGGAACCCTATGTTTAGCCGCTTCCATCAGGACCACTCCCCTTGCCTGCCCTACAGTAATTGCCGTTTTTAAATTTGCTCCAAAAAATAACATCTCTACTGCAATAGCATCAGGCTTATACTCCTCAACTACCTTGTTCAGCTCCCGATACAATTTCCAAAGTCTATCCGGCATTGGCTTATCTTTGTCCGTAAAAATGTTTCCATAAGAGATAAGTTCAATTTCATAATTAAACTCGCGCCCTAAAATATCATCAGGCACTTTTATTACTCCGTATCCAGTTGTAGCAATCCCAGGATCAATCCCTAAAATTATCATATACTTTCTGGATATCATCCAACTCCTCTAGCCTTTCTACAAACTCTATCACTTTCTTTAGTAAATCTGGATCTGTTATGGATTGCAAATTCATCGGCTTCATTACCAACTCTTGGCTTTCCACTTCAAATCCTATCCGAGTAATTTTATTACCCATAGTATTGAATTCCGAGCTTTCTGTATATACTAAATACTTTTGTATATTATCCTCCAAATAATCTATCATATCTTTTACTCCTAAATCTATTAACTCAAGCATTTCATCATCTTTAGAGCCACCCCTTCCTTTTACTTTTATCTCTCCTACTTTCTCAAACATATGAGCAGTCGACCCTTGTCCCCCCAATCTTCCTCCATTTCTTTCAAAAATACTTTTTATTTCCTGATTAGTCCGCAGTTTATTATCTGTTATTCCCTCAACATACAAGTAAGTATTACCCGGTCCAAAACCTTCATAAATTACCTCTTCTACTACTTGACCTGGAAGTTTACCTAAACCCCGATCAATTGCTCGCTGAATATTTTCTTTTGGCATATTTACGGCTCGGGCACTCTCCATTACCATCCGGAGCTTTGGGTTAGAATTAGGGTCACCACTACTCCCCTGTTTAACAGCTACAGTTATAGCGTTAGCAACTTTGGTAAAAGTTAACCCTCTTTTTATATCCGCAGCCCCTTTTTGCCGCTTTATTGTTGACCACTTAGAATGTCCGCTCATGAGAGATATTCTAGCATATTTGAAGATCTTCTTGACAAACCCCAAAACTTTTCTTTATACTTGACAATCAATGGGATCTTCCCCTGCCGATAACCTCAAACAAGAAGCTATCCAAGCTGCAATGGAATGGGAATGGGAACATGCTCTCAAAATAAACCGTCAAATCCTAAAAGCAGATCCAGAAAATGTTGACGCTCTCAATAGAACTGCCAGAGCATATTTTGAACTTGGAGATTTTTTAAAAGCGAAAAAATATTATAATCTTACGCTCGGTATTGATCCTTATAACCCTATTGCCCAAAAAAATCTAAAAATCTTAAAAGCAATTAAGATACACTCAAATGGTTATATAAAAAACCAGTCATACTCAAAAATTAAACTCTCACCTTCTATTTTCCTAGAAGAACCTGGCAAAACCAAAGTAGTTACCCTTTTGAAGGTTGCCGAACCTCAAATACTTTGTAAAGTCTCCTGCGGTATGACTGTAGAACTGCAAATCAAAGCTCGGGGTATAACTGTTTCTTCTCAAAGTTGTGGTTACTTAGGCGTCCTTCCCGATGATGTAGCTTTTCAAATCATCAGACTGGTTAAAGGAGGTAACAAGTTTGAGGCCTGTATTAAATCGGTTAAAGTTAATGGGCTCTCAATTCTAATACGCGAGATTTTCCGTTCATCCCACTTTAAAAATCAGCCGTCATTTTTAGATTCTACAATTTATGTAGACAACCTTTGGGACGGTGGTAAAATACCCAGTGAAGACAAAATCTCTTTCGTGGAAGAATAAAATTTTTGTGCTCTTATAGGAAAAAGTATTCTCTTTTTAAATCCTTCATGAATTTGACTTTGGTTTTGAGGTAAAACCAATTTTGAAAAAGTTTTATTTAAGCTAAATAAATCATCACTTAAAGATTGCCGACGCTCTGGGCTTTGGGAAATAACAGCCATTCTTGTTTGAACTAAAAAGAAGTTTTCCTTAGAAAATCCCAAGATAATCTGATACCAAATTTCCTCATCATCTGAAAGTTTGCTCGCTACAAAAGTGGCACCGTCTTTCATTCCTATCTCAAATGCTAAAATTTCTTGAGAAAAATTAACATAATCCTCTAGTTCCAGCAATTCAAGTTCTGGAAAATTATTAAGGGTATTTCTTGGTCCAAAAATAACTAAAGCTCGTCTATCACCTTTAAAAAGCCGCTCTAGTGAAACAGTTTGGTTTTTGTTATTTTCTTTTAGGAGTTGCAAAATTTCAGAGTTTAAGCTATTCGGAGACCTTACTAAAAATACTCCATATTGGTTTCCATATTGGTTTTTAGAATCAGGAATTTCAGGAAAATTTTTCATTGAGGAGTACGCAAGTAAAACAGAAGCTACCAGAATTATTAGAAAAATAAGGAGCCAAAAAATCATTGCTAAAAATCTTTACCCAAAATTACTATAACTTGACCTCTGGATGAGAGAATTGTTGGGTGAGATATTATAGCACATATCTTTGGATCAAAACATTCTTTTCCAAAAATTTGTTTTAACCTTTTTAGAGTCATACCAGCTTCCTTTTCGTTTTTAACAGTAATTAAGTTTTTTTCAAGGTTTTGATCAGGGATGGATCCTACTTGAATAACATTTGCCCCCAGGTGAGAGATAATTTGAGCGGCTTTTTGCCCAAGTCCCGAAGTCATGGTAGTATTAAAGATTGCCACCTCTAACCCTTCTTGTTGAATTCTGCTATCTGAGAGATTATTAAAAACAAATCCATCTAATTTCTCCGGGTCTGCCAAAAGTTTTACATCACCCTCTTGATTTTGCTCTACATCCAAAAGTCCAAGACTTAAAAGGTCAAACTCAGAAATTTTATCAAATCTCACTGAACGCAGACCCAAACTAAATCTTACCAACTCCGGAGGGGTCAGGTCTGTTTTAATGCTTGGCAAAAGCCTAAAAATCTCAAGCGGATTTTGTTTTAGGGTTTCAACAAATTTCTGTGGGTTAAAACTCCTGGAGTCATCAAATATCAAAATTCCATCTACCGGAAGTTTAAAAAGATTGGCCAAAGTTGCTTTCAGAAGCTGGGGGCCTGCTGGAGATTTTTCGCTATCTCCTAAACGATACACTGAACGAAGCTGCCAACGTCCATAATCTCCGGGAACCTCAACGTAAACTTGCTGAGGAAGTTTAACAATACTTAACTTCTTTTCGTTTGGATCAAGGGATAAAAAGTAAATCTCAGAGCCTTTAAATACCATGTTTAAGCTTGAAGAACCATCCCAAAAGTAAGTTTTTTTAAAACTTTGTAGGCCCAAAGGTTGAGTTATATTGTGTATAAACTCTGCGCCCCAGGAAATAAAATAAATTAAAGCAATAAACCCAAGAATAAATAAAGCAAGCTGAATTTTTCCCCTAATTTTACTTCGAGCTTGAATAGCTCTCCAATTGGATTTCCCTTGGGCAGATTTAACTCTCATTTTAACCTCTTACAAAGAAAAACACTGCTAAAGCTAAAATCATTCCTCCAAGATAAAGTAAAAATACTTTTTCAAAGTTTATAAGCCCCAATCCCCCAAGAATAAGAAGAATCCCAAAAATCATTAAAATCGTGGCAATAATTTTCCTCATATTATTATGATATATAAAAGACTATTGACTAAGCAAGAGGCTATCCATTAAACTTAAAGTAGGAGGTGAGAAAATATGAATCCAGATGATCAAAATCAGGGCAGCGGCCAGACAACATCACCGGCACCAGCTGCTCAAAAATGTGCTACTTGCGGTCAAGGAGCTGCAGGTTATAAGTGTGCAGTTTGTGGTGAAGAATCTGAAACTCACGACGAGACACACACTTGTGGAGGAACAAATTGTCAGCTAAAGTGTGTTGGGTGTTCTCAGGCTGAAAGCAAATGTAGCTGTCAACAAGCACAAGGTGAATCAGGTCCTGCCGTAGGTGGTGGCGAGCCTCAACAAGGCGCACCGGCTATGTAAAGTTAGTTATATGGAGTAGGTGGTATACCCACCTACTCTTATAAGCTATTACTTTTATTCCCAAGCTAGGGTCTTACGCTCCAATTTTTCCATTTCTATTTTTCCCCTATCTTTGAAATAATCATCATTTATATGATCTTTTAGCTTTTCAGTTAATAAATCTCCTGCTAAAATTTCCGGAATTATTACAAAATCCGCTCCCTTTTTATACAAAACTTTAGCATCGTCAGCGCTTTCCGCCCGGACAATAACCGGAATATTAATTTTTCTCGTTTTTAGATCTTCCAATAAAAGTAAATTATCATCCACAAAATTTGAGGTTGAAATAATAAGTTTTGCATCACTCAAGTGCAACTCATCCAACACTTCCGGATCCCCCATATCCCCATACAAAGCTTTAATCCCCTCTCTTTTTAAAGCATTTACCTGATCTGGATTAAAATCCAGACAAATATGGTCTATTTTTTCTTTCTTTAAAAACCGCAAAATTTCTCCTCCAACCCTATGTCCACCTATCACCACTACATGACTTTTAAAACCATCCTCAACGCCCTTTTCTGCTTCATGCCTTGTATCTTTTCTTTCAAAAAAATCTACAAAATTAGCCATCAGTTTATACAGCCTTTTGGAATGGGTAATCAGTACCGAAGATGTTACGATCGATAATACTCCAACCATGGCAATAACGCTTAGGCCCTCAGTAGTTGTTAATCCTTGTTTAAATCCCACTAAAATTAAGATCAGCGAAAACTCTGATATTGAAGAAAGGCTAATCCCAGTCTGGAATATAGTGTGTTTTTTGAAACCAAATGCTCCTAAAATAAGCATAAAAAGTATCGGCTTTATAAAAACTGCAAAAAATGTAAGTGCAAATATTAATGGAATAAACTCTATTGCTTTGGCGAAATTTACCTGCGTTCCCAGATAAACAAAAAATAATGTCACAAAAAAATCCCGTAGTGGTTTAATTTTTCCTTGAATTTGAAAATGATATGGTGACGAGGCCAAAGCTACACCTGCAAGAAAAGCTCCAATCACAACTGAAAATCCTAAAACTAAAGCCAGCGAAACGAAGATAAAACACCAAGCCAGTGCTGTTAAAAAAAGAAGTTCTGGAGAGGAAGAGACTTTATTAAAAAGGTTTGATAAAAAATAGCGGTTTAATAGAACTGCCAGAGCAAAAAGCAGTACTACCTTAAGAGTAAATGTAAAAATAGGAAAAGCTTCCTGATAACCAAAACCAAAAATAGATGCAGAAACTGTCATTCCCAAAAGAATCAAAACTGCTACTAAATCTTCAAGCAACAAAATCCCCAAAGCTAGTTTTCCAAAAAGTGAAGTTAGTTCCTTTTTATCAAGTAAAATTTTAACAACCACAATAGTTGAAGAAAAAGCAAGACCTACTCCTAGAAACCAGGATTCTACCTCGGAAAATCCAAAAAACCTAGCCAGCCCTGATCCCAAAATAGTTGTAACTATGATTTGCAAAACAGAAGATACAATAATGGGAGTACCCAAGTTTTTAATTTCCCGAAGATCCAACTCCATTCCTACAAGAAAAAGCACAAAAGCAATGCCAATTTCAGGCAGAAATAATAAGACTTGAGAGCTGTGGACGTCAAAAAGCGCTGCTGTTGAAATTAATAATCCTCCAAAAAGATAGGCAATAATAAGGGGGAGTTTGAGCCTTACTACAATATAACCTAAGGTTGAAGACATGCCTAGTATTATTGCGAGTTGTATGAAAATATTGTCCATAATACCTTTTTCAAATCTTCCGGTAATTCACTCTCTATTTCCATCCACACCCCACTGACCGGATGTTTAAATCCGATCCTAGCTGCATGTAAAAATTGCCTTGGGCACCACAGATGGTCTAACCGATACATCTTCCGACCAACATACTTTTCATCAGCTACAATCGAGAAACCTTTATACTTTAAATGTACCCTAATTTGATGCGTCCGTCCAGTCTTGGGATAACAGCGAACCAGAGTGAACCGATTATAGTTCATTCTTTCCAGTTTTCTAGTTTGGATTTTAGCGCGCAAGCGCATAGTTTTGAATTTTGAGTCTTGAATTTTGAGTTTTCCTACAGGTTCATATTCTGTACTTGCCTCTTTCCCTTCCTCCAAAACTGTAAACTTGTCCCTATCCCCGGGATTTCTGGCTATTGCACCTTCAACCTTACCAGGCTCATTAATCAATCCATGAACTAAGGCCAGATACTGCTTTTTAATAACCCTTTCTTTAAATTGAGCTTGTAGATTATCCAAAGCGTTTTGAGTTTTGGCAACGAGAAGCACCCCTGAAGTATCTTTATCAAGCCGATGTACTATACCTGCTCTATTCAGATTATTCTCATGCTCTCTTAACCAATCTTCCAGAGTATCGCCATGACTCGTCTGCGATTTATCAACCACCAATCCTGCGGGCTTATCTATTACCAAAATATCATTATCCTCGAAAATAATTTTAATAGAGGGAAAATTTACCACAAATTCATTGTAACAAATCACATTTAAGCTTGCATCAACTAATACACGATCGTTTATTAGTTGTAATAGACTTATGTTTTGTATTAATTTGTCAATGCAATCCTAAATAGGAGTTAACCTCAGTTAAAACCTGATCCGGGTTC
>CAYIDT010000007.1:10539-13835 GCA_964362265.1 uncultured Gammaproteobacteria bacterium
TTGTCAATGCAATCCTAAATAGGAGTTAACCTCAGTTAAAACCTGATCCGGGTTCATGGCTGATTTAATTAAATATCCCTCCGCTCCCATATTAAGACATTGATTTATAATTGCATCCTGACCAAGGTTCGTTAAAACTACAATTGGGCCATTTTGGGTTTGCGGAGGGCTTACTTTTAAATCTCGCAAAATCGCAAGTCCATCTTTTTTAGGAAGCATTAAATCCAAAAGAATCAGGTTGAATCCACCCATATGAGCTTTTTGAAATCCAATCTCCCCATCTGATGCCACATCAACGCTAAATCCTTCAGATTGCAAAAGTTCCTGATAGAATTCCCTTAAGAATTGATCATCCTCTATTATTAGAATCTTTTTGTTTTCCATTAGATTGCAACCGGTTCTAAACCTTTTGCCTCTCCTACTGCCTTTATTCTATACTCATCAATATGCCGCAGTCTAGCATCAGTTGCCACCGGTAGTGAGAAGTAAAACGTTGCCCCCTTCCCCAAACCCTCCGAACTAACCCAAATCTTTCCATGCATTAGCTCAACCAGACTTTTGCAAATATAAAGACCAAGTCCTGTTCCGCCTAAGGAAGCAGTAGCTGTATAGGAGGAGTCTAACCTTCCAAATTTTTGAAAAAGCCTACCTAAATCTTCTCTCCCTATCCCCACTCCACTATCTTTAATTGATACTTCAACTACTTGCCCGTCACTAAAAAAATCAAAACTTATTTTTCCGTCATTGGGCGTAAATTTTAATGAGTTTCCTACAAGATTAAGGAATACTTCCCTCAGTTTTTCCAAATCTGCCAACACTTTTGGCAATTTAGTCTCATGCAACTGAAACTGAATATTTTTGGCTGTTGATTTTGAATAATATGCCTCATCAATAATCTCTTTTGTAAGTTCAATCAGATCAACCGGCTCAGGATTAATTTCAATCCTCCCTGCTTCAATCCTACTAACATTTAACATATCATTAACAAGATTAATTAATCTCTCGCTTGACATAAACACCCTCACTAAATATTTTTCAACCTTTTGAGAGAGAGGTACATCAGATTTATGAAGAGCCATCCAGGCATATGACCGTATAGCTGTTATGGGTGTACGCAGTTCATGGGAGGCAATTGAAACAAATTCATCTTTAAGTTTGTCTAGCTGTTTCAGCCTTTCATTTGCAATTTTAAGCTGTTCAGAAGTCTCTTTCAAATCTTGATACAAAAGCGCATTATCCAAAGCAATTCCCAAAACATTAACTAACTCTTCTATGCTTTCTTTTTCATAGGCTGAGAGTTCATTTTCATCTCTTGAAATACTGACAATCATTACACCCAAGATTTTACCTCGCGCTCTAACCGGATAAATAAGAGAAGTTTTTACATTGACAGTTTTTTGAATCTCGGCTGAAATATTTTTATCTAAAACCGGTACAAAAACTTCATAGAGATCATGTGTTACTTGTTTGCTTCCAGAAATTATTGCTTTGATTGAAAGATTCTCCTCGCAGTCAAGGGGAATTTCCAGTTGTTTATACGGAAAAGGTAGTGAAGTTTGCGCTTTCACCCCAGTTGCTGTATGGGACATAGCTACTCTTCGTAAAACTTTTCTTTTCTCGTCAATTAGAGCCAAAACCCCAATTTCAAACCCCAATATAAAAGCTATTGCATCTGTAACTTTTTGAGCAACTTCTTCCAGGTTGGTAGTTGAACTCATCATGATTTCATCCAATTTCTTTAAGGCTTCTAACCTTTTATTACGATCTTCTAGCGCACGGGTTTTTTTCATATAAAAAAGCTCTAAAATTAAAGCAAAAATTAAAATCGCCGTAAGGATAATTGAAAAATCGGACATCATCTTCTAGTATAAATGAGACTACTTGGAATTTGAAGTCCCGGAATATATTTTTGAAGTGTAGAAACTTTTGTACAACCCACCCTTAAAAGTTTTGGTCGCTTGTTGATAAAGCTAACCACTGAACAGGAAGTTGAAAACCTAAGCTTTTTAAGGCTTGTACCATTTGGGTGAATAGATATTGCATCAACTTTTCCGCCAAAATCTGTAATCACTTTATCAAGCTCTTTGACTGTTAAAGTATTCTCTCCTGCTAAATTGAGTGACGTCCCTGCAAAAATTATTTTTTCCCCAGATACCCGCAAATTTCGTACAGTCTCCAAAAATTTAGAATAAGCTTTGTCCCCCATGTGAGCAGCTATCCAAATAGTTTTACCCTGGGCAGTTTCGAAAATCACAGAGCTTGGGGCTTGTCTATTTGCAAAAAGTTCAACCCCCAAAGGAAACTTTTTAAATAGGAACTCAAGATATTTAAGCGGTTTCATTCCCATTTTCTTTGTAACAAAGCGAAGTCCAAGACTTTTCTCCAAATCTGCAAACTCTTCTGCTTCTTCAACCGCTCCAGGGGAAACAAAAATTTGATCCTTTGGCCTTCCTTTAATTTTATTCATTCGTGAAACTGCCTTGCTATCACAAGCGTTACATGCCAAAAAATATAAGTGGTGGCCCCAAATGCTACCCACTATCCCACCTTTTAGCATAATTTCTGCCATGGTTTCCGCGTGCTTTGGATGAATAATTTCAATTAGTCTTGCTTTCATTCTTTCTTAAAATTACGTTCCATAAAAATCTATGAGAATATAACGGATGTTGCACTTCCTCCATTTTAACTATTTGAAAATCATCCTTAAAAGTTTTTTTAATATCAGCTTTTCCAAAGTGGACATTAACCATCCCATGATAGTGTGCAAATCCCTCCATCTCCTGATTATCCGATTCATAGCGAAAAGTATATTCTTTGGAAACTTGATGGCCATGAAAATGCTTGTCTTTGTCTGAAAAAAGAACCAGTAAAACTAAAGCCCTATTTTTTAAAACTCTCAGAAGCTGTTTTTTGTATTTTTTCCAGTCTCTGGATTTAATATGAGTAAACATTAAAATATCCGAAGCAGAAGTAAATACTCCCTTTGAAAAAGGTAACATTAGTGCATTCGTCTTTATTACTTTGCACTCTTTTCTTATTCCCAAATCTTTAATTAAAGTCCTTGCTTCTTTAAAACCATCATTAGAAATATCAACGCCGATAGTTTTTAATCCTGCTAGCGCAAAATTGACAGTTTTAACCCCATCCCCACAACCTATGTCTAAATGTAAACCCCCATCATCCCCGTTATCTTTAACCATTTTGATAAACTCTTCAAAAAGATAAGGCATTCCATGTTTACTCCAGGAAGGTTTTGCCTCAAGTGATTTTTGATAACTTAAATTCCAAGGGTCAGA